>MWDG01000158.1 GCA_002070455.1 Deltaproteobacteria bacterium ADurb.Bin151 | reverse complement strand
CATACAGTTCGCCCGATCCCCTTTCCGTGTCGATAAAGGCGACTCGCCCGCCAATACCGAAGGCAATCAACAAGGCCGAATAAGTCTTGCCGGAGCCCGCCGGACCCGCAATGGCCAGCCGCAGTTTTCCTCTTTTTCTTTCTGCTTTGTGAAATTGTGACATACTTGATTTCTCCTTTCTCGCGATACGCGATGGACAGGTTCATACGTTCCCGGCGGATATTGCCGGCACAGCGGATGAGCTGCTTCCCCTGCAATTTCCTGATGGCCTCTTTGATGGTCATGATTTCCTCCTTTCAATTCCGGACAGCCTCAGATCAAATCCGCTTCCCACAGACGGTCGCATGCCTCCTCACCAAAGATCAAAGCCAGCTCCGCGCGGTCTTTCCCAGCGCAGACCGGGGCGTAGTCGCACCAGCCGCAGTGCGTTCCCGGATTGCGGTAGAACATGCCTTTCATGATGCTTTCATAAACGGCCTTCGCGGTTTCATAGAGTTCGATGAAATCGCGCGTTGTACGGAAGCCTTCCTGCTTCTGGATGGACGGTGTTTTTGTCTTGATGATATTGAGATAGCCGACCGGAATTTTGTCATCATGCGCGTCTTCACCTAATTCGCTCAGCAGCTGGTGCCTGATCCAGTAAGCATAGCAGGTGAGCTCCAGAGACACTCTGGGCAGCATGTCATCCGCCTTGCGGGAACGGGTCTTAATCTCCAGCGCGCGGGGCGTGCCGCCGTGTGGTGAGCCCGTCGAACCATTTGGCCGGTCCACAAGATCAACAATGCCCACCAGTGACACGGGCAGCACGTCGCCGTTTTCATAATTAACAATGGGGATGGAAAATTCTTTTTCAACGGCCAGGGGTTGAAGATCGACTTCCCGGATAAACAAGCACGCGTAGCGCCCGGCCTCGCTTTTCGCCTGTTCCATTTCAGCACGTGTTTCCGGCGCCTGCATCTCATCCGACCAGAAAGCATCCAGCAACCCGGTCAGATCGGGAATCATATTGGCCGCCCTGGCCAAAAAGGATTCGGCGATGAGCTTGTGGGCGGACTTGCCGATGAGCAGTTCTACCGCCGTTTTGACGGGCTTGATGCCCAACTGATAAGCTAGCCGATAACTGCGGGGACAGGTTGTGTAACGGGCCATCCGGGACTTGGAAAGATAGAAGCCTGCTTCTTTACCTGTTCCTTTAAAAGGGTTGTCATCCGTCCGGCGCTGTGGAAATGGCGCAATTTCTTGTCCGGTCAAAACTGAGATTTCCTGAGTTTGCATAAGCCTTTCTCCTTTCCGAAAAAATTTTTTCCCCGGACAGCACGGATCAGATAGTTTCATTCTGATGAATCACAGCACCGTGAGCGCCCGCAAAAGGCGCGCTTCGCCATGATCGAACTGCTTGTGGTGATGCCCGTGTAGCGCAAAGCACCAAAAAAGTTCTGGCCTGCTGATGGTTTTTGTCTGGCTTTTTAATGGTTTTTCCATGGTCTCCTGATGGCGTTCATGGCCTCAGGGAAAGGCGAAATGGCTAAAGCGGCCAAGCGTGGCAAAGAATTACGGCCGAAATGGCTTTCTGACGGCCAAATGGTTTTGGCATGGTTTAGAAGTGGCTATAATGGCCTTTCAGACCTAAAAGAAATAATCAATATCGTAATAAAGAGATTTCAGTGCTGGCTTTCCTGCCGCCTGATCCAGTCCTTCACTTCCGCAAGCAGGTTTGTCCGGAACTCTTCCGGTTCCAGGATCGTTCATACATCCCTAAATAACTCTTGACTTCACATCTAGTGTGGTTATAATAATACCACATGTGGTAAATAATTTACCATAAGTCATTTGTGTCAACCGTATTGAATATCATAAAAAAAGACGAGGAGGTCTTTATGTATGGCGAATTTATCAAGGCACTAAGGATGAAAAAAGAAATAAGCCTAAGGGAATTTTGCAAACAAGTTGAGATGGACGCCAGCAACTGGAGTAAGATCGAACGAGGCGTATTAGCCCCGCCGCAGGATGAAGAAAAATTAAAAAGAATTGCGCGTGCGGCAGGTATTAAAATCGGTTCGGATACCTGGAAGGAAATGAAAGATCTGGCGAATATTGACGCTGGAATCATCCCGGATGACATCCGGTCAAATGATGAAGTATTAAAAGCCCTGCCAATGTTCTTCCGCACCATCAGAAGCGATAAACCGACGGCCGAAGAATTGGATAAGTTGATCGACATGATTAAAAGGAGGGCTGATATTTGGACGTAAGCGAGTTTCGGTGTAAACGGATTGACAAGAAAGATCTTTGGTACATCGCGGATGATGTTCGAAAGACCCACTGGCCAGAAGGTCATCTGCCGATTGACGTTGAAAAAATTGTAGAATTTCGTCTTCAGTTCATCATCGAACCCAAACATGAATTATTTACATCAATCGACATGGATGCGTATCTGAGCATGAATATAAAATCCATTTTTGTTGACTATGATTTTTACATGAATGAAAAATTTACCAATCGTCTGCGATTTTCATTTGCACATGAACTCGGTCACTTCTTCTTGCATAAGGAAGTATTTGCAGAATTTGATATACGCAACGTCGAAGACTGGAAGAATTTTATACTCAACATCCCTGATTACGAATACAGCAGCTTTGAATGGCAGGCCAATGAATTTGCAGGACGGCTCTTGGTGCCGTATTCTGATTTAGTTTTAACCATTGAACAAGCTGCCAAAGTCATAAAAGAAAAAAACCTGACCACTTATTTGGAAAATGACCCCGAAGCTGTTTTATCAAGCATCTCTTCTATGATGTGTAAGCCGTTTGGTGTTTCCGCCGATGTAATAAAAAGGCGTGTTGAAAGAGAAGGCTTATGGCCACCAGCATTACGATAAATTTATTAAAAAGATACGCAACATTAACTATTCAAATCAGTTTGATAGGAGGTAAAACATTATGGCAAAGAATCCACCTTACGGAGACAATCATCGACATGGGCAGGTAACGGATCGCTCACAAACGTACAATCCACAAAATGATCGCTGGGTGAAACGGGACACGACAACCGGCCAATTCATTGATCAAAAAGCGGATAACGATCCGTTCAAGGGTGTCAGAAAAGAAAAATAGTCATCGGACACACGACATTATTAACGATGCATTTTAAGGGCAGACATGCGCTTGCGTTGACACTTTGAAGCGCTGCGGGTAGTTTTTTTACCCGTTCATGCACAAAACGCCAACCATCGAAATTGCGAGCGGCGTTCCGTCAGGCATAGCCAGTTTAGATATTACAGACATATCAAATAGAAAGAACAGTCGATCCAATTATCATCCATAAACTCTATCTATATGTTTTGTTTCTAAAAAATAACATTCGTTCCTTTTTGCAAATAATCCATACGCCGTGTCAAACGCCAGAAAATATACTTTACATTAAATAGCATAATCAACAATTTTTTGTTGATTATGCTTGACAATACATATTTCAATGTATATATTACCAGCGAAGTAACAATATTTTGTATTTTATAGGAGGTGCCCTTATGATCCTCGGCTTTTCAATAAATAATTTCTACTCTTTCAAAGAAGAGAATGCGGTAAGCTTCATTGTAAACAAAAAATCCCCTTGTACAGATGCATACATAACAGCAGAAAACGGCGAACGCGTGACAAAGATACTGGCATGCTTTGGACCCAACGCATCGGGAAAAACAAACCTTCTCAAAGCTTTGTCCTTTTTAAGTTGGTTCACCAACAAGTCATTTAATTTAAAACCTGACGCAAAGATACCAATTCAGCCTTTTAGATTTGAAAATGATCATCCAGTCATTTCATCCTTATCCGTTGACTTCGTGCAGATGGGAACAATTTACCGGTATGCCCTTAAATTATCACCTGACCAGATATTTAACGAATCTTTGCATATTCAAAGCAGCAAAGGCTTCAAGTATCTTTTCAAACGTAATTGGAACGAAGAAAAAAAGCTTTTTGATTTCTCTACAAAAAATTTTGGATTATCCAATTCTTTCGGTGAGTCTCTTAACATGCGGAAAAATGCATCGACAATATCACTTGCCTTGCAACACAACCATGCAGAGAGTAAGAACATTGCAGAATTCTGGTCAAAAATTTCTACAAATGTCAGAGAAAAGGGACGCGATGGTCATCTGGACGAAGAGGAAGTCATTTTTCACATTTTCAAAACGGCTGAATACTTCCATAAGCACAATGAATACAAGATTAAAGCAGAAGAACTTCTTACG
>MWDG01000157.1 GCA_002070455.1 Deltaproteobacteria bacterium ADurb.Bin151 | reverse complement strand
TGGATGCGAACGCCTTCTATCTGGTCAATGCCCTCCAATAAAACGCGGTTGATCCTGGATTTCTCAAATCGCGGATGTGAAAAAAGAATCAGGATTTTTTTCATGGAAATTTCCGGGTTATAAAATTCAGTTTTGTAAACCCCTTTTGTTCATTTCCGCTTTTTTTCTGAAAATGTATTATTTTTCTTCAATTTCTGAGGTAGATTTTTCTTTTTTCCCCTCAAAAGACGGGAAATATCTTTCTGCCTGTTTGTCGTTTTCTGGCCGGCCATTTCTACACGCATTCCTCCAGAGGCAGTGTAAATGCCCTGACCCCGGCACGCGGCTGTTCGACTTTTAGCCTCCGCACCAGTTCGACCAGCCGCTCGATATCCTCATCCTGCACGGCAAACAGAAGCGTATTGTTTCTGCCGGGCCAGAAATGGGTTCCGAGCTTAGGTTCACTTTCCTCACCTTCCCCGGTTGCCCCATGCATCTTTGTGTAGGACCTGAACCCGCTGTCTTTGAAGGCATTGGTGACTTTTTCATCACAGGCTTCGGCATAAATGACAAAAAACATTTTCATGAAGGTATCCCCCTGTCTGGCTCAAGGATGTTCATCAGGCTTCTCTTTTTTGCTTTTTCTTTGTTTAAATTTCTCCTGCCAGTCGTCAAAAATATCATAAGCCGACGGAACAACCACCAGTGTCAAGACCAAAGACGTCAAAAGACCTCCGATAACGGCAATCCCCATGGGAGCGCGTGCTTCCGCGCCTTCACCGACTGCAAGAGCGATTGGGAGCATGCCGAATATCATGGCAAATGTCGTCATGAGAATCGGACGCATCCGGACAGGCCCCGCCTGCAATAACGCCTCCCGGCGCGACATTCCTCTGCCGCGTAAAACATTGGCGTAATCCACCAGCAGAATTGCGTTTTTCTTCACCAGTCCCATCAAAAGGATGAGACCAATAATACTGAAGATACTTAACGTCTTGCCCGTAATAAACAAAGCGCCAAACGCACCGATGAAGGAAAGCGGCATGGAAAGCAGAACCGTCACGGGATGAATGAAACTTTCAAACTGCGCAGCGAGAATCATATAGGCCATCACGACTCCCAGCAGCAGAGCAAACAGCAAGAATCCGAAAGATTCTTTCATGACATCCGCCATTCCCTGATACTTGGGAACGTAATCCGGAGGCAGTATCTTTGCGGCGATGGAATCCAGTTCTTCGGTTGCTTCTCCCAGCGGCTTATCTTCCAGAGAAGCAAAGATTGTAATGGCCCTCTGACGGTCAACACGGTTGATAACACTGGGACCTGTCCCCTCTTCAATTTTGACAACGTTGGACAGCTCCACCAGCTTGCCGTCGCGGGCCCTCACATAAATCCGTTCCAGGGACCCTTTGCTGTCACGGTCTTCCGCGTAAAGGCGGACACGGATATCATAGCGTTTTCCGCGCAGTTCATCCTTATACCGGGCGATGTCCAGTTCGCCACTGATCAGCAGGTTGATCGCTTCGGCCACGGTAGCCACATCGACACCCAGGTCCGCGGCACGGTCACGGTCAATATAAACCTTGAATTCCGGCTTCCCGGCTTCCAGCGACGTATCCACATCCACAATGCCTGGCAGCCTGGCAAACTCTTCACTAATTTGCTTGGCATATTTTTGCAGCGCTGTAAGGTCCTGGCCACGGATACTGTATTGAATCGGTGTCGCCCGGATTCCTCCTCCGGCAACAATGGCAAGATCCTCTGCCGATGCTTTCATTCCCGGAATCTGCCTGAGCTTCATCCGCACCAGTTTTTTCAGGTCTTCCTGGCTTCTTTTGCGGTCCTTTTTCGGTTTCAGGTTGAGGAACATTCTGGCACGATTGGCATAGCCCCCGTATCCCTGAACATAAAATACGGATTGGACTTCCGGAATTTCACTCATCATGGCTTCCGTTTTGCTGAAATATTGTTCAACCTGATCAACCGAATAATCAATGGGTGCTTCCAGCCGGACGATGAACGCGCCCTGATCTTCAGATGGAGCAAATTCCTTTCCCAAAAATTTGGTCAACCCCAGGCTCAAAAGAAAGACAATCAAAGCGCTTATCAAAACCAGCTTGCGGTAGCCAAGCGTAAATTCCAGCACACGGCGATAAAACACTTCCAGTCTTTGATAGGAATGTTCCAGTTTATCGCTGATTTTTGTCCAGATATGATTCCTGGCTTTTCCCGGTTCACCGCCTCCTTTGCTTTTGGCCATGGGGTTGGGAATCTTTTTCTGATGGGATTTGAGAAAAATAGAAGCCATCATTGGTGTCAGGGTAAACGAAACCAGCAGGGAAACCATCACGGCAAAAACAATGGTCAGGGCAAACTGAAGGAAAAACCGGCCGATAATCCCTTTCATAAAAGCAACAGGTAGAAAGATAGCTACAATGGCAAAAGTTGTTGCCATGACAGCCAGTCCGATTTCCGAAGTGGCAAACATGGACGCTTCACGCGGTTCCATTCCCTCTTCAATGTGGCGGTGAATGTTTTCAATGACAATAATCGCATCATCAATGAGCAAACCAACCGATAAAGACAGCGCCATCATCGTCATGTTGTTGAAAGTGAAATTGAAAAAGTTAATCAGGGCAAACGTGGATATAATAGAAACAGGCAGCGCCACCGCGCTGATCAACGTTGTCCTGACATTCCTTAAAAAAAGAAAAACCGCGAGGACGGCAAACAAACTCCCTACAATTAAGTGAAACTGAACTTCTTTAATGGACCGTACAATAAATAACGACTGATCCATGGAAATCCCCAGTTTCATTCCCGGAGGCAGTGTCTTATTAATTTTTTCCATTTCCTTTTTGACACGGTTGGCCACTTCGACCGTATTCGTTCCCGACTGTTTCTGAATCGCCATGCCGACGGCCGGAATCCGGTTGAAACGGGACAGGGAACGCTTTTCTTCCATGCCGTCTTCCGCCCTGCCGATATCCCGGATGCGCACCGGAGCGCCATTGTAATAGCTGATGATCAATTCGTTAAAATCAGGGACACTGGCAAACTCTCCTTTAATCCGAACCGTGTATTCCTTGGTTTGCGTTTCGATTCGGCCGCCCGGCAGTTCAATATTTTCACGTTTGAGGGCAAGGACAATATCGCTTGGGGCAATCTGGTAAGCATTCATTTTTGCGGCATCCACCCAGATGCGCACTTGCCGTAGACGCATTCCATAAAAGATCACATCGCCGACGCCATTGATACGCTGCAGCTGCTCTTTCAGAACCTCATCCGCATAAGTGGAAAGATCCCGAACCGACCGCTGCCCCGAAAGATTCATCATTAAAATGGGGGATGCATCCGGATCCACTTTGGCAATCCGGGGTTCTTCAATGTCCGTTGGTAATTTATTCCGAATCGTCGATACTTTTTCGCGTACATCCTGAACGGCTTCATCGATGTCGCGCTCCAGGACAAATTCGATGGTGGTCCGGGCAACGCTTTCCGTACTGGTGGAGGTGATGCTTTTTACACCATTGATGGTATTGACGGCACCTTCAATTCGGTCGGTAACGTCCACATCCATGACATCGGGGCTGGCACCCTTGAGTGTCGTCGTAATGGTGACAATCGGAAAATCAATCTTGGGGAGCAGATCAACACCGATGGAGGGATAACTGACCGCGCCCAGCACAACCAGGGCCATAATCACCATGGTCGCGAAAACCGGGCGCTTGACGGAGGTATCAGCGAGCCACATGAACCTTCACCCCTTCCGACAGGTTGTTCTGCCCGATCACAACCACCTGGTCACCCTCTTTCAATCCATCCATCACTTCGACATGCTCACCGTATTTATTTCCGGTTTTAATGATCCGTTCTTTCGCCTGATTGCCGTCGATAACAAAAACGCGCACAATGGATCCGTCATACAGCAGCGCTGTCACTGGAACAACCACCGAGTCTCTCGCTTCCTGGGTAAATATTTGTACCCGGGCAAAATAACCCGGCTTCAGAATCTGGCCTTCGTTGGGAACAATCGCTTCAGCCTGCAGCGTACGGGTCTTTTCTTCCACGCTCGGATAAAGCAGGCTGACCTTGCCATGAAATTTTTGTTTCGAAAAAGCATCGACAGTGAAAGCAACATCCTGCCCCTTTTTCAATCCAGCCACATCCTTCTCGCTGATGTTAAAGCGGAGTTTCAGCGGATTGGTCCTGATGATTTGAAAAAGTGACGTTCCGTTGCGCACAAAATCTCCAACGGAAACTTTCTTCTCTTTGA
>MWDG01000156.1 GCA_002070455.1 Deltaproteobacteria bacterium ADurb.Bin151 | reverse complement strand
GGCCCGGTCATTCATGACTTCGCCTTCGCACTCCTGATCGGTATTGTTGTTGGTACATATTCATCGATATTTATTGCCAGCCCGATCGTGCTGTCTTTTGAAAACCTCCAGCTTTCAAAAACGAAGGGGAAGAAATAATTTGTCGTCTTTTGCCGCGGCGGGATTTGTCGTTTTTATCATTATATTGTTCATCGGGATTTATCTGAGCCTGTTCGGACTGCCCGGCACGGTTGTAATTTTTCTGGATGTTTTGCTTTACGCCATGTTGACTGGGTTTGAGCAGGTCAGCTGGAAAGTTCTATTGTTTCTATTTGTATTTTCTATTTTTGCCGAAGCCCTTGATTTCTGGGCGGGTTACCGCCACGCCCACGAAACACCCGTTAATGGAAAATCTCTCCGGGGAGCTCTCATCGGCGCAATGGCCGGGATGATCCTTCTGACGCCGTTATTCCAGGGCCCGGGTATCTGGGGAGGTTTCCTGCTGGGAGGGCTGGCAGGATTATTGATTGCGGAATCCCGCCGTCAGGCACGATTGAAAATCCCCCAACAGGCAGGCATTCGGGATTTCTTCACCATGATTTGCCGTAAAACAGTTAAAGGGGTTTTCGCACTGGTCATGATTTTTGTTTCTCTGTCCAACATTTACTCATAGGGGTCCACTCACGTTATGAAAGATAAAAACAGACCGGAAGCTTTGACCAAAGAAAAAGCGGGACAAAAACCCGCTGAAGAACCAAAAGCAAAAGTTCAGGAATTTATTGAAGCAATTATCATCGCGATCTTGATTGCCGTCGTCATCCGGGCACTTGTGGTGCAGGCCTACAAGATTCCTTCCCGATCCATGGTGCCCACGTTGCTCATCGGGGATCATCTTCTGGTCAACAAGTTCATTTACGGCATCAAAATACCTGTTATCAGAACCACCCTGGTGTCTGTCTCCAATCCGGAACGCGGTGATATTATCGTATTCATATACCCCAATGACCGCTCAAAAGACTACATTAAACGCGTCATCGGCGTTGCCGGGGATAAAATCGAAATCAGAAACAAAAAAATATTCATCAACGATAAACCCTACAAAGACGATTTCAGCATTTATTCTGACAGCATCGTTTATCCTGCCATGGTTCAGCCCCGTGATAACTTTGGACCTGTTGTTGTGCCAAAAAACTGTCTTTTTGTGATGGGTGACAACCGCGACGAAAGCGCCGACAGCCGTTTCTGGGGTTTTGTGAACCTACAGGACGTGGAAGGGAAAGCGCTTTTGATCTACTGGTCCTGGAACAGCGAAGAAGATAATCTTCTGAAAAAAGTGCGCTGGGAGCGCATCGGCAGCCTGTTGAAATGATCCTGATTTTTTTAGGACTTGACAGACAGGCCGCTCCACTATATGAATGATAAATAACCTTTTAATTTGATCCGGCGAGATTGAAAAAGGAAAGCAAACAATGAAAAAGATCAGCATAAAGTCAATCGGGCCTTTCTCCTTATGGGGAAAGGCCTTTTTTTGTGCCTGCTTATATATTTTCAACCGATTGATCCGGAATTATTCGGGAAAAACGAATGTCTTTTTAGAACTTTATTAAGTTTTCAAGAGGGAAACATGCCTGAAAAAAAGAGTCCCAAAGTGGTAATGGACAGCGACGGCATCGAACGATGTCTGACGCGGATCGCTTACGAAATCCTGGAAAAAAACAAGGGTGTCCATAATCTTGTGTTGGTGGGTATCCGCACCGGCGGTATTTATCTTGCCGAAAGGCTTCAGAAAAAAATCTCGGCGATTGAAAACACAAAAATCCCGCTGGGTATTCTGGATATCACACTTTATCGTGACGACATCACAAAAACCAGCAAGAAAGCCCCGCTGGGCAAAACAAAAATCCCCTTCGATCTGGAAGATAAAAAAGTAATTCTGGTGGATGACGTTCTCTTTACCGGCCGGACGATCCGTGCCGCCATGGACGCTTTAATCGATTTCGGTCGGCCCAAGATGATTCAACTGGCTGTCCTCATCGATCGCGGTCACCGGGAGCTGCCTATTCGCGCTGATTATGTCGGGAAAAATCTTCCTTCTTCTCTGTGGGAGGCGGTCAGCGTCAATCTGCTGGAAAAAAACGGGAAGGATGAAGTCCTCATCGAAGAGGAAACATGAATCAACCACCTCGCAGCAGGCTGTCGGGACATGAAATGAACATAACAACATTGAAGCAAGCGGCAGAGAATGAACGTTCGTCCCGCGTGAACGGGATTAAGGAAACAGGGCAAAATTTATGATGAAACTGGCAAAAAAAGATATTCTCGGCATCCGGGAAATGACAGTTGACGAAATCAATCTGATTCTGGAAACAGCGGAATCTTTTCTGGAAATTTCGACGCGCGAAATCAAGAAAGTACCGACATTGCGCGGCAAAAGCATTATCAACCTGTTTTATGAAGCCAGCACACGCACACGGACTTCTTTTGAGATAGCCGGGAAAAGGCTCAGCGCGGACACCATCAACATTTCGGCCTCCACCAGTTCCGTCGTCAAAGGGGAAACGCTGATTGACACCGCACGCAACCTTGAAGCGATGAATCCGGACATCATTGTATTGAGGCACAGCGCCGCCGGCGCCGCTCACCTGCTCGCATCTCTGGTCCGTCAATCCATTATCAATGCCGGAGACGGCGCACACGAACATCCCTCACAAGCGCTGCTGGATATGATGACCATCCGGGAGAAAAAAAGACGGATCGCCGGACTGAAGGTCGCCATCATCGGAGACATCCTTCACAGCCGTGTTGCCCGGTCAAACATTTACGGTTTGTCTAAAATGGGAGCCAGGGTTGTTGTGGCCGGCCCCGCCACCATGATGCCCCGCGACATCGAGCAGATGGGGGTTCAAGCCTTTACAAAACTGGAAGATGCGATTATGGATGCGGATGTTGTTATGATGCTGCGCATCCAGCTGGAACGCCAGAAACAGAACATTTTCCCGTCGCTTCGTGAATACGCCCAGCATTATTGCCTGAACCGAAAAAATATCAGGCTCGCCAAACCTGATGCTATCGTCATGCATCCTGGTCCGATAAACCGCGGGGTGGAAATTTCACCTGACATTGCTGACGATCCCGGCTGCTCCGTCATTCTCGATCAAGTTAATAACGGCGTCGCCGTCCGTATGGCGCTGCTTTACCTGCTTTCCGGAGGAAACGAATGAAACTGCTGTTGAAAGGTGCAAGGGTCATCGACCCGTCCCAGAAGATAGACACCCAAATGGACCTTCTGGTAGAAGAGGGAAAAATCAGCTCCTGCGGTGCATCCATCAAAGCGCCGCCCGACACTCAGATAATTCATCTCAGCAATATGATTGCCGTGCCTGGTTTAATCGACATGCACGTGCACCTGCGCGAACCGGGCCTGGAATACAAAGAAACGATTGCCACCGGTTCTGCCGCGGCTGTAGCAGGGGGGTTCACCTCCATTGCCTGCATGCCCAACACAGAACCTGTCCATGATAACCGCTCTATTACCGAATTCATCCTCAGAAAAGCGGTTGAAGCCAATCTTGCCCGCGTCTATCCCATCGGCGCGATCAGTATCGGTTCCGAGGGCAAACAAATGACGGAATTCTGGGACCTCAAGGAAGCTGGTGTGATCGCCCTGTCCGATGACGGAAAACCGGTTATGGATGCGGCCCTGATGCGGCGCGCCATGGAATACGCCGGCTCCCTGGACCTGCCGGTTATTCAGCATTGTGAAGATGTCAATCTATCTGCGGGCGGTCTGATGAATGAAGGGTACTGGTCCACCGTCATGGGACTGCTGGGCATTCCCTCCATTGCCGAAGAGATCATGGTAGGGCGCGATATTCTGATTGCCGAATACACAAAAACCCGCATTCACATCGCACATGTCAGCACGGCCGGCTCGGTGCGCCTGATCCGGGACGCCAAGACGAGGGGACTGCGTGTAACGTCTGAAACCGCTCCGCATTACTTCACATTAACCGATGAATGTCTCCAGGACTACGACACCAGCTATAAAGTCAATCCGCCGCTGAGAAGCGCAGCCGACAGTGCGGCAATCAAAGAGGGTCTGTCGGACGGCACGATCGACGCCATCGCATGCGATCACGCGCCGCACGCAAGAACGGATAAGGAAGTGGAATTTGCCTATGCCGCAAACGGCATCAGCGGCCTCGAAACATCCCTCGGCCTGAGTTTGAGTCTGGTACATGAAGGCATTCTCACATGGGAGAAGCTGATCACCGCAATGGCCTGCAATCCG
>MWDG01000155.1 GCA_002070455.1 Deltaproteobacteria bacterium ADurb.Bin151 | reverse complement strand
ACTTCAGCGTGTACAGGTCACCCCGGAAAAAGTAAGGCGAAAAAAAATGGGGCCGGTGGCTGTCTGTCCGGACTGTGGCGAGGCATATCCGCTACGGGACGGTGACAGATGCCTGGCCTGCCAGGGACAGTCACCTTTCACGGACGTTTCGCCTGTCGGGTCTATCACGACTGAGTATCCTGAGTGATAAGGCAGGTCTGATATGAAAACAGGGGTCGTTCTAGGTCGATTGTACGACCTTTTGAAGACAGCGGCTGAGTCACGATCGATTCGGGATTTGCGCGTGGGGCTCAGTTACGTAGGTTTGCTTTTGGATGACCGCCGTGCAGGCCTGGCCGCCGTGCTGCCGGATACCGCGCCGCGTGGTTGTACGGTCCTGAAAAAAGCAGGTACCTATGCCGGCGCTTGCGCCGCTGAGTTGTTGAAATATCTGGTCGCGGCATCGGGCCCGCTTGAGCGTTCCATCGGCCTGGCCACAGCCAACGCACTTATCTGTTCGGGGGATGATTACACCGACGACCGGGAGGCTACCACTTTTTTTGACCTTCAGCCGGATGAAAAAGTGGCGATGGTCGGGCTCTTCTCACCGTTGGTGGGTCGTATCCGCGCCACTGGGGCTGTTTTGACCGTGATAGAAAAAAATCCCAAGCGTCTGGATTTGCTAACGCCGGAAGAGAAACGTCGTGCGTTGAAAGAATGTGATGTGGCTATTATTACGGCGACCACTCTGATCAACGGAACTTTTGAAGAAACAATAGGACTTTTAGGATCGCCACGTGAAGTCGCTGTGATGGGGCCTTCGACGCCGCTGGAGCAGAAAATATTCAGCGAAACCTGTGTCACGCATTTAGGCGGCTCCATCGTAGAAGATGCGGGGCGTGCACTTCAGATCATTTCCGAGGGCGGCGGCACTCCCGCCCTCCGGCCGTATCTGAAATTTGTCAATGTAGTGTTCGATAAAGACTGAGATGCCCTTCAGGCCGGGGATGGCGAGATGTGTCTGTTTAACCTTAGGGGCAGCAAACCGGCCAGCGATGAATTATGGTCCTGTATGGCGGATGCTCGTCAGCTTGTTAATATAGGACAGGCACTCGTCCGCCGCTTTGGTATGAAGAATCCATATCGCCCGCTCTTGTTCGACTTTGATATTCTGCACGGGGAGAAAGTAAAAAGGGTAGATCATTAAAGGTATGGTCCCTTGATCGTATAAAACGGCGAGATTATTTACTGCAGCGGCAAGCATCGCCCACGACAGGATGTCCGGCTCAATGATGATGGCGGTGATCCCGTTTAGCAGTTCATCGAGTTTTACACTGATGTCCGATCGGTTTACAATGAAAAAAGCAAGTTGTTTATTTTGACAGCAAAGGCAGTAGGTGCGATACTCTCTTCTAAAACCGGCAGCGGCAAATGATTTTTTCAGAGCTTCTGCCGGCGCATTCACGCCCATAGCTTCAATCAGCAGTCCGCCCGCGGCAGCCTCATAAAACTCTTTCAGTTTGAACAGATCGTCAAGTGTACATTCCCTGAGCACCCAGCCTTCGGGGAGTTTTTTGGCAATTTTTTTCCTGAAGTGCATTGCGGCGAATGAATCCACGGAGCACTTTTTGCCGTTATTGGCATGTCGGGCAAAATAGTTGAAAAATTTCGCTGCACCGTCCCTCTCGGGTGTATAATACGCCATGAAGTAATCAGCCATGGCCGTTTGTTGCCGATGATAAGGGGCGAGGTAATTAATAACGTCTTTCAAAAATGATGAAAACGGAGATCTTTCATTTCGCCCATCCGCCGCATAGTGATGGATCAGCCAGGCAGGCTCATAGGCGCGAAGCATGGCGATGTGGCCGTTAATCTTTCCGTTGGTCTTATAGATTATCTGCCGGGCGATATCCTGATGGGATCCGTATAGTCTGAGGTATGATTCTTTGAAAAAATCCGGCTTTACCCCGTTATTGCCGTATTGCTCCTGATCGAAGTAGCCTGCCTCAAACATGAACTCCCATAGGGCATCCATTTCCGCCTCTGAAGCGATGCCGATGCGGGCACCCGACGAAGCCCAGATGATGCGGCTAAGACGGGTATAGGTCTCAAGGTCCATCCCGCTCATGGCCAGACCATATTTCACTTTGCCCGTCTCTTCATCTGCCAGGCGATAGGTGACCTTTGCTTTACACTTCATTTTCACATAGCCGGCATAAACAATCGCCAACTCAGGTATCCACATGCCCGGTAGCAGGAGGTCTTCCTCCGGCTCATTGCAGATGGAAAAGCCGGTCAAGGAAATATCGCAAATATCTCTTTCCACATATGTGTTGGAAAAAGGATGATGAAAACTGGCACAAAAAGCATTTCCGGCCTGCTGCTTGTCATGTGGGAGTTCTTTGCTCGGGTACAGTGCGTCTTGCTGGATGAGGGGGGTAAACACTAGCCTGCGGTCGAAATTATTCAAGCGGTTCCGAAGACAGCGCCCCATGCCCGAGTATAATTCCAGGCCTTCGCGGTCCACAATAAGAAAGGCGGGTTTATCGTCATTGAAGTCGGTGGTATCGGTGTTTGGGGTGATATTGATTCCCAAAGCTTGGGTGGTGAAGTCGATTATCGTTCCGGAAAGGATAAAATCCCCCTGAATTATTTTGCAGTGGGTGTTTTTACACAGGTGCCGCTTCGCTCTACGCCTGGTCTGGACTTTGCTGTTCGCGGGCAGCGTAAGCCTGAGAAAAAAACCGTCGAGACTGACGGGACTAACGTTTGAAATAATGACGGAAAGCCCGTCATCGATCATCAGGTGTCTGAGCTCATAGTTTTTAAGATCGACGGCAGCATCTGCCGGTTCCAGTCTGCACAGAAGCTCTGCCTGAGAACAGATTTGCGGATAGGCTTTAATCAGAAACTGTGTTGCTGTGGTTCGTTGCTCGAGATGAAGGAAAACAAACTCTTTTTTTAAAATCGCACGATTTATTTTTTTAACCAGTTCATCTGCCGGAATCGATTCACTCGGGTCATTGCCGGACAATATTTTGTGATTTTGGAAAAGCCATGGGCTGGAATAATGTGGTGTCGTGTGCAATCGGGAGGACCTGTTGCCATCGGGGATAGCTTGAACGCTCATTTTTAAACTCGCAATGCCGGTTTAGGCTTTATTTGTTGTCAGTATGATTGCCGATAGAAAACACCACGATTAACATAAATGGAAACAGGGTAAAATGACCATCATTGGTTAGGTTAATAATATCAGATGCCTGCGGCATCCTTCTTGCGTCGGGAACGAAAGACGCACTCACTCGCTTCATATGGCACAGCAAAATCAGTGCCATTGTCCCAAGTGTCACATATTACACGGATTTTCCATAATTCATTTTTTAACTAAACGCTATTTGTAAAGTAATTGTAAAAAAACCTGACATGTTTGCTTTGGTTTTGCTCAAAAAAAGAAATTCGGGCGGTGAAATGATATCAAAATAAACGTATTACAATGTATTAGTCATTTTGTAAAAATTGCCGACGGTATCTAAGAACACCTCGGGTTGGAGGTTTGCTTTGGGGCTGACTTGCTGATCCAAGGGTGATATGGAAGTTGGTCGGAAGAGGATTCTAATAGGAAATGATTTTCATAATCTCGTTACAATACGTTTTCGTGGCGCCTTTTGCGTGGTCAAGGGCGTCTCTGGCCATTTCCGCCTTTGGACGGTAGAGCTCCGGGTGAGAAATGACGGATACTGCCTCACGGGCGAGCTCGGATTCGTCTCTGACCGTGATGGTGAATTCCCCCACAACCTCCATTGCCCAGAGAAAATTATCCATGTGCGGACCATGCAGTGTCGGCACACTCCAGGCGATCGGTTCGAGAGGATTTTGTCCGCCTGACTTGACAAGGCTTCCTCCGACAAACGCAACTGTC
The DNA here is from genome assembly GCA_002070455.1 of Deltaproteobacteria bacterium ADurb.Bin151. Taxonomy (GTDB): domain Bacteria; phylum Desulfobacterota; class Syntrophia; order Syntrophales; family Smithellaceae; genus UBA8904. The sequence goes on along the minus strand of MWDG01000155.1, from coordinate 409 downwards.
GAAAGGCCGTAGAAATCAAAAAGCTCACCCGTGGTGTCCAGAATTAAAATGTCCGCGTCGGCGGCTCCTTCGCTTCTTAAAGACCAGGTCATACCCCGGTCGGTTGCCGCGCAGGTGACGAATGATATTCGGTCATGGTGGCGGGGTGCCACAATGCAGAAAACCTCGGGGATGTTTTTTCGTATTTCTTCGATAGATGCCACGACGAGAGCCTCTTCACCGGAGCGGATGCTTCCGGCGATAAAAACCGGTCTGTTGCCGATAGCCAGTTCTTTTTTGAGGGTGTCGGCACGTTCGCCTTTCAATTTTGTGACGGCGTCGAACTTGATATTGCCCGCCTGGGACACATTGTCCGCCCCCAGTGCCTTGAAGCGGAGGTAATCTCTGCTTCCCATGGCCAGTATACGGG
>MWDG01000154.1 GCA_002070455.1 Deltaproteobacteria bacterium ADurb.Bin151 | reverse complement strand
TATTTCAATATCGACGGCTATCAGGCGCTGGCCAAGGTACTTTCCGAAATGACACCTGAAGATGTCATCAACGAAGTCAAAAAAGCGGGCCTTCGTGGCCGAGGCGGCGGAGGCTTTCCGGCTGCCGTCAAATGGGAAGGCGTCCGCAGGGCGCATGGCGAGCCAAAATATGTCATCGCCAACGGAGACGAAGGCGATCCCGGTGCCTATATGGACAGAAGCCTCATGGAAGGCAATCCACACAGTGTCATCGAAGGGATGATCATCGGTGCTTATGCCGTCGGATCGAACCAGGGATATATTTACGTCAGAAACGAATACCCGCTGGCGGTGACACATCTGACCATCGCCCTTGAGGCTGCAAGACAAAATGGACTTTTAGGAAAAAATATCCTGGGCACGAATTTCTCGTTTGACATTCACATCAACAAGGGTGCAGGCGCGTTCGTCTGCGGTGAATCCTCGGCACTTTTCGCCTCGATCGAAGGCCGCGCCGGAGAACCGCGCGCCAAGTACGTACACGCGGTGGAAAAAGGCCTGTACGACAAACCCACTGTTCTGAACAATGTGGAAACCTGGGCCAATGTGCCGCTGATCATTAATAAAGGGGCTGACTGGTATGCTTCCATTGGAACGGAAGGCTCCAAAGGAACGAAAATCTTTTCACTGGTCGGCAAAATCAACAATACGGGGCTTATTGAAGTCCCAATGGGTACAACGCTTTACGAAATCATCTACGACATGGGCGGCGGCATCCCCAACGGACGCAAGTTCAAGGCCGTACAGACAGGCGGTCCGTCCGGCGGCTGCATCCCGGAGCGTCTGCTGGATATCCCCGTAGATTTCGACAAACTCTATGAAGTCGGCTCCATGATGGGTTCCGGCGGCATGATCGTTATGGACGAAACTTCGTGTATGGTGGATGTTGCCCGTTATTTTCTTGAGTTTCTCAAAGAAGAATCCTGCGGCAAGTGTGTTCCGTGCCGCGAAGGCATCCGACGGATGAGCGACATTCTGGAGGATATTTGCTCGGGCCGTGGAAGAGAAGGCGATATCGAGATTCTGGAAAGTATGGGTGCGGCGATTGCCGACGGGTCGCTTTGTGCCCTGGGCGGCTCAGCCCCAAACCCGGTGTTGAGTACAATTCGATATTTCCGGGAGGAATATGAGGCGCATATCAAAGAGCACCGCTGTCCGGCGGGCGTCTGCAAGGCGCTCATTACCTACGGCATCGATGCGGAAAAATGCACCGGCTGCGGCGTGTGCGTCAAGGTTTGTGCCACACAGGCGATTACCGGCGAGAAGAAAAAAGCTCATGTTATTGACAAAGATAAATGCACCCGCTGCGGCGCCTGTATTCAGAGCTGCAAGTTTGATGCAATAAAAGTGAAGTAGAGGTGGAAGACATCATGGTAAATATGATTATCGATGGAAAAAATGTATCAGCACCCAAAGGCTCGATGCTTCTGGAAGCAATTCGTGGCGCGGGTATTTCGGTCCCCACTCTCTGCGCACATGAAGCGGTATCCCGGTCAGGCGCCTGCCGCCTCTGCGTGGTCGAAATCAAAAAAGGCAACCGGACCCGAATTGTCACCTCGTGTCTCTATGGCGTAGAAGAAGGGCTAACGGTCAACACCAAAAGCGACCGGGTACTCAATGTTCGTCGGCTGGTGATGGAACTGCTTCTCGCGCGCTGTCCCGAATCCGACCTTCTCCAGAAGATGGCGAAAGACATGGCCGTGGAGCCGCAGGCCCGTTATGCCGTCGATACGGACAAGGGCAAATGCATTTTGTGCCGTTCCTGTGTGCGCGTGTGTGAAGAAGTGGTAGGCGTCAGCGCTATTGGCCTCTTTTCCCGCGGTTCTTATAAAGAAGTCGGCACTCCTTACAATGAAAAATCGGATGTCTGCATCGGCTGCGGAGCCTGTGTATACGTCTGTCCCACGGGTCATATCGAAATGACATCAACAGGCGACAAACGCAAAATATGGGGCCGTACCTTTAAAATGCAGGCATGCGAAAAATGCGGCAAATTCTTCGCCCCCGTGGATCAGTTGAAATTCATCAGCAAAAAAACCGGTGTTCCCTTCAAGGAGTTGACCACCTGCACGGAATGCCGCTGAGCCTATTGTCTTATTCAAAGAACCCGGCCATCAAAGCCGGGTTTTTTATTCCAACAAGCGGGGATATAAAGCAAGATTAAAGGTTAAAAACCGGTGCCTGCCGAATAATAGAGACTCCTATCTTTAAATCTTGAAACATCAGAACACTTTTGATACGCTTCGCGGCACAAATTTGTTAAAAATACAAGTTTGTACTTCATGGGTGTGTATAGAAAGGACTTTTCCGATGAGTTTTTCCCAACGGGTATTTTGCGGACAGGTGACGCCGGATGATATCGGACGCAGCGTGCAGCTTTGCGGCTGGGTGGATGCCTACCGGGATCACGGCGGCCTGCTGTTTATCCATCTGCGCGACCGCAGCGGCATCATGCAGATTGTTTTCAATCCGGAAATCGCGTCAGCCGATCTCTGCAGAAAGGCGGCCTCGCTTCGCACGGAATATTGCATTTCCGTTGCCGGTGATGTCAAAAAACGTCTGGCGGGCACGGAAAATCCCAACATCGAAACAGGGAACATTGAAGTCATGGTCACGCAATTGACCGTACTTTCCGAATCCGATGCGTTGCCTTTTGCCGTTTCCGACAAGGCCATGGTCGCGGGTGCGTCAACGGCGGGTACCGACAGCGTAGCTGAGGATTTGAGGCTCCAGTACCGGTACCTGGACATTCGCCGTCCGCAGGTGCGCGATAACCTGATGGCGCGGCACCGCATCTTTCAATGCGTTCGTGAATTTCTTGACTCCAGGGGTTTTGTGGAAATCGAAACACCGGTCCTGACGGCAAGCACGCCGGAAGGAGCTCGTGATTACCTGGTGCCCAGCCGTGTCCATCCGCAGAACTTTTATGCCCTTCCGCAGTCGCCGCAGCTTTTCAAACAGCTGCTGATGATCGGCGGAATGGAGCGTTATTTCCAGCTGGCACGCTGCTTCCGCGACGAAGATTTGCGCCCCAACCGGCAGCCGGAATTCACCCAGCTAGATCTTGAAGCTTCATTTATCGACGAAGAATTTCTCTACGAATTGATTGAAGAGCTGGCCGTGAAGATGTTCGCCGTCGGCGGCATCGAGCTTTCCCGTCCCTTTCCCCGCATGACCTACACGGAGGCGATGGACACGACCGGTTCCGACCGTCCCGACCTGCGCTTCGGGCTTCGGTTTGTTGATGTGACGGATGTGTTTTCAAAAACCAATTATTCGATTTTTCGCCAGATCCTTCAACGCGGCGGATGTATCAAAGGTATCAATATCAAGGGCCAGTCTGAAAAGCTCAGCAAGAATGTTCTGCAGAATGAATACGCCAAAGAGATTGTGCCATCGTTTGGAGCAAGGGGCATGACGTGGATGCGCGCCGAGGGCGGCAAGCTCGAATCCAATATTGTCCAGTTTTTCAGCCAGGATGAACTGGAAGCGCTGTGGAAAAAATTTGATGTGGCCGACGGGGATGTTCTGATCATGATTGCCGACTCCTCATACAGTGTCGTTACATCCGCGCTTGGCCAGCTTCGCCTGCATCTGGCAAATCGTTTGGGGCTGATTGACGAAAACTGTTTTTATCCGGTCTGGATCACGGAATTTCCGCTGTTTGAACCCAGGGAAGAAGGAGGCGTAACCTCGAGCCACCATCCGTTTACCGCGCCCGATCGGGTTGATTTTGATCCGAAAAATATTGAAGAGCTGCTCTCGCTGCATTCCCGCGCTTACGACCTGGTGATGAACGGTGAGGAACTGGGGGGCGGCAGCATCCGCATCAACAACCGCGATGTCCAGCGAAAAATATTTGCCGCGCTGGGGCTCAATGAAGAAGAAATGAGGGAAAAATTCGGATTTTTCCTGCGGGCTTTTGATTTCGGTGCACCGCCGCACGGCGGTCTTGCCCTCGGGATGGACCGCACCGTGTCGATGATCCTGCGGACCCCGTCCATCCGGGACGTCATTGCCTTTCCCAAAAACCGCAGCGCAAGCTGTCCCCTTACCGGTGCGCCCTCCGCGGTTAAGCGCGAACAACTGGCCGAACTGGGGCTTTTGAATCTGGGCGGCCAGGATGTCCTGCCCGGCACCGCCGAAAAGGAAAACAAGATTGATCACTTGTCCTGGGTCTCGCGCATCGGTATTGCCGCCCATGATCGCCCCGTTATCGAAGAAATTCTTGCCGAGGCGGAGGAACTGGCTTTGATCGCCTTCCAGAAGGCAGGCAAAGAAGAACCGATGTTTACCGTCG
>MWDG01000153.1 GCA_002070455.1 Deltaproteobacteria bacterium ADurb.Bin151 | reverse complement strand
GGTGAGGTTTATACAGCAAGGGACGCGGCACACCGACGAATGTACGAGGCATTAAAGAAGGGCTTTGCCCTGCCGATTGATTTAACGACGGCAACTCTTTTCTATGCCGCTCCATCGCCCGCTCCGCCGGGCCGGGTGATCGGCTCGATCGGCCCGACCACCAGCTACCGGATGGATGCGTTCACGCCCGAGTTCATCGAACATGGACTCAAGGGAATGATTGGCAAGGGTGGCCGGTCTCCGAAGGTGGTCCAAGCGATCCGTCGCTACAAAGCGGTTTATTTCGGTGCGATAGGCGGGATTGCCGCCCTGACAGCCCGGTGCGTAAAAAACGTGGAACTGGTCGCCTATGAAGATCTGGGGCCGGAGGCCATCCGGAAGCTTACCGTCATCGATCTGCCGCTCGTCGTCATTAATGATTCAAAGGGCAACGATCTGTACCTGTCTGAACAGGGCAGATGGCGTATCCTTTCGAAATAAGGCTCCTGGCAGATAAAATGAAAAAATATTGACTCGAAAAAAATTCTATAATAAGGGTAACTTTTATTTTTTACAGATAATGAAGGAGATCGTAATCTAATGATCGAAGTAAGATGGCATGGACGGGGCGGTCAGGGAGCAGTTACATCCGTGGAATTACTGGCAGTATCGGCAATTTCCGCAGGAAAATACGCTCAGGGATTTCCGAGTTTCGGTCCGGAGAGAAGAGGGGCGCCAGTTGCCGCTTTTACACGCATTGATGACAAGAAAATCAACGTCCGTTCGGGCATTTACGAACCCGATGTGGTTCTGGTGCTGGATTCCAGTTTGATCGGCCTGGTCAACGTTCTGGACGGATTAAAACCCGGCGGGAAATTAATTGTCAACACGCCGAAAACACCTGAAGAAATCCGCAAAGAATTGAATTTCGGTGGTACGGTTGCCACCGTTGACGGTACCGGCATCGCGCGCAAGGAAATGGGCGTGCCCATTGCCAATACAACCATGATCGGAGCACTGCTCAAAGTGATTGGTATCATGGATCTGGACGCGATGAACGATGCCATTAATCACCGGTTTGGCAGAATCGCCCAGAAGAATCTCAACGCAATGAAACGCGCTTTCGACGAAATCAAAATAAGCAATTAAGGGGTATATCCATTATGGCATTGAAAACATGGAAAGAGCTTCCCATAGGATGCGTTGTATCCGAGCCGGGCAGCGCCAGTGAATATCATACGGGCAGTTGGCGGTCGCAGCGGCCTGTCTGGAATAATACGAAATGCATCAAGTGCGGCATCTGTTACGTCTATTGTCCGGAAGGTTGCGTACAGCAGAGCGAGGATGGTTTTTTCCAGGCAAATCTGGATTACTGCAAGGGCTGTGGAATCTGTGCACACGAATGCTGGCCACGGGCGATATCGATGGTAGAGGAGGGATAACATGGGCAAGCGCATTGGAATGGAAGTGGCTGTTGCCGTGGCGGAAGCCGTGGGACTTTGCAATATCGACATGGCGGCCGTTTATCCCATCACTCCCCAGTCGCACATCGCGGAACATCTTTCCGATCTGGTGGCCGACGGCAAAATTGACGCGGAATTTGTTACAGTGGAGTCCGAACATTCTGCAATGAGTGCGGTGATCGGCGCATCAGGAGCGGGAGCACGCTCCTACACGGCAACCAGTTCTCAGGGATTGATGTATATGCACGAACTGCTTCCCATTGCCTCGGCGATGCGGCTGCCGATATGCATGGCCATTGCCAACCGGGCGGTGTCCGGTCCGCTCAACATTTTGAACGACCACACGGACATTATGCCCCAGCGGGATTCCGGCTGGATTTCCATTTTTGTGGAAAACGGACAGGAAGCCATCGACATGTCGATCCTATCTTTTAAAATCGCCGAGCATAAAGATGTCATGCTGCCGGTCAATGTCAACATTGACGGTTTTCAGCTTACCCACATGGTGGAGCCTTTTGAAATGCCCACCCAGGAAGAGGTCAACCAATTCCTGCCGCCGTTTGTCCCCCATGCAACGCTTCATCCCTCAAAGCCGGTCACCATGGGCGCTTTTGCCATGTCCGACTACTTTGCGGAAATCATGAAGGCCAAGGATGAAGCCCTCAAAAATTCTAAAAAAGTCATTCTGGACGTCTGGGACGAATGGGGCAGATTGTTCGGCCGCAAGTACAAACCGGTTGAAACCTACCAGGTCGAGGACGCAGATATCTTGATGCTGACCATGGGGTCCATGGGCGAGACCGCTCAGATGGCTATCGACCAGCTCCGGGCCAATGGCATAAAGGCCGGCCTGGTGAAGTTGCGGCTATGGCGGCCATTCCCGCTGGCGGAAATAAAAGCGATTGTAAAAAATGCGAAGAAACTGATTGTGACCGACCGCGCCATATCGTTTGGCGGTCCCGGCGGCCCGGTGTTTTCGGAAGTCAAGTCGGCCCTTTATGCCGAAGCGAAGCGTCCCCTGATTTACAATTATATCTACGGTCTTGGCGGGCGCGATATGGCGGTGAAAGATTTTACCGGCATGTTTGAAAAAGTTCTGGCCGATACAACAAACCAGCAAGCAGATACGTATGAATTTTGGGGAGTGAGAGAATAATGAATATTGTAGAGAATTTTGATTTATTTGCTCCACGGCTGATCAATAAAAAAGAGTTGCTTTCGTCCGGCCACCGTGCCTGTTCCGGCTGCGGGGAAGTTCTTGCCGTGCGTTTGATGTGCAAGGCCCTGGGTGAAAATACCGTCATCGCTTCCGCGACAGGCTGCATGGAAATCATCTCCAGCATGTTTCCCACCACGGCCTGGGAAGTTCCCTGGATTCACGTCGCCTTTGAAAACGCGGCATCCGTCGCATCCGGAATAGAAGCCGGCCTCAAGGCGCTGCGGAAGAAAGGCAAGATCGACGATCGCTATGTGAAGGTTGTCGGCATGGGCGGCGATGGAGCCACCATGGACATCGGGTTTCAGGCTCTTTCCGGAGCCATGGAGCGCGGACATGATATGATTTACGTCTGCTTCGACAACGAAGCCTACATGAATACGGGCATTCAACGCTCCAGCGGCACGCCGATGGGTGCTTCCACCACCACCGCCCCAGCGGGCAAGGTCAGCATGGGGCAGAAAACATGGAAGAAAAACATGCCCGAAATTCTGGTTGCTCACGGAATACCCTATGTTGCCACGGCTTGCCCAAGTTATCCACTCGATTTTATTAGAAAAATGGAAAAAGCCAAAAGCATCAAGGGTCCTTCTTACATTCACTGTTTTTCCATGTGTCCAACCGGATGGCGATCTCCATCCCATACGGCTATCTCGATGGGACGCCTCGCCGTGGAAACAGGGGCTTTCCCGCTTTATGAAGTGGAAAACGGACATTATCGTATGTCTTCGGAAATGCCGAAAAAACTCAAACCCATTAAAGATTACTTTAAGCCGCAGGGCCGCTTCCGTCACCTGACCGCTGATGAAATCGAGATGATCCAGGAAAAAATTAATATTGAATATAAAAAACTGGTGGAAAAAACCAAGTACCTGAAGGTTTAGGATATTAAAAGGCGACTCCTTCAAGAATACAGAGGTGAAAAAAATAATGACAAACGTCACTGAAATTAAACAAAAGACAAAGCAAATCATCAAAAAACACAAAAGCAACAAAAGTGCGCTGATTGCCGTTTTGCAGGATATTCAGGAGGCTTTCAATTATCTGCCGAAGGAGGCCCTGAAGACGGCCTCCAATATGATGAAGGTGCCGATGAGCCGGGTGTATGAAGCGGCCACGTTTTACACCGCCTTCAGCCTGAAACCGCGCGGCAAACATATCGTTAAAATCTGCAAGGGCACAGCCTGCCATGTCCGCGGCGCGGCCATCCTTCAGGACCGTTTTGAAACCACGCTGGGCATCAAGCCGGGCGAAACGACAAAAGACGGAAAGTTTTCGCTTGAAACGGTTAATTGCGTGGGTGCCTGCGCGCTGGGACCTGTTGTAGTGATTAATACCGACTACCATGGACAGGTCACCATTAACAAAGTGGATAAAATCATTAAAAAGATCAATAATGAAGAGGGGGCGCAGCAATGAACGAAAATCCCGATATTCAAGCCCACCAGCTCCTGGACAATTTATCTCTGTATTATGGTCCGAAGAAGAAATTTGTCGCTATTTGCGCCGGCACAGGATGCCGTGCTTCCGGAAGCCTCAAGGTGAAAGAAGCTCTTGAGGCCGAATTAAAAAAGCAAAATATGAATGAAGTGGACGTCCTGGCTACAGGTTGTTTGGGATTCTGCGAAAAGGGGCCCATGGTCATCGTTCATCCCGACAAGTATTTTTATCAGCATGTAAAAGTTGAAGATGTGCCGGAAATCGTTTCCAAAACCGT
>MWDG01000152.1 GCA_002070455.1 Deltaproteobacteria bacterium ADurb.Bin151 | reverse complement strand
GGCGCTCGCACCGTCTATGCGACCGAGCGCGACGGATAAAAAATCGTTTTCCATCGATAACTGGCCGATTTTGGCGTGAAGATCTTTTACATTGGGCCCCCGTTCCGCCTTCATGTCTTTGTTGAATACCTCTGCAGCGTTTTCTAAAAGCTGCTTTTTCCACTCTGTGATCTGGTTTGGATGAACTTGGAACCGCTGGGATAGTTCAACGATGGTCTGGTTCCCTTTCAATGCTTCCAAGGCAACTTTTGCCTTGAATGCCGGGGCGTGATTCCGTCTTGGTCTCTTGCTCATATAATGCCTCCTCGTCTTTCTTCTTATTGCATTATTGAGCAGCTTTTTCCACTTATGTCACTGTCCACTTTTGCCAGACCAGCTCAAGGAGCAACCATCAGCCGGATTGCCGATGATTTGATCGCAGCACAGATGACGGGAATTGACCGAATGGAGGCGCTTTTGATTCCGCCGATTTCGGAATGCCTTCGTGCATTGCCTGAGGCTCTGCACGGGTTTGTGGACTGGGAAATTATTTTGCCCGATACAATCAACACGGACAATGACATTACAGATTTACTGACGAAAAAGATCCCCGGAATACAAGCATCTTCCAGCAGGGTATGTGCCTCGCCGAATCCGCGCGGTGCATTTATCAGCCGGATTGCCCTTGCCGGTGAAGCGCTTATGAAACGGCGGATCGAAGGGGTGGTCGTGGCCTGCACCGATTCGTTATGTGACACTGCGCGACTCAACAAACTGATGCTGGACGGACGTTTGAAAGACCCTGACAATCCATACGGAATCCTGGCGGGTGAAGCAGGAGGAGCGGTTTTGCTGGAGCGTGAATCAGCAGCCCGTCTTCGTAAAGCGCCGATTCTGGCTGCTATCTCTGCCTGGGGAAGCGCTACCGAGCCTCATCCGTGGCCGGACGGCAAACCATCCAAAGCACTGGGGTTGACCACAGCCTTTCATCAGGCATTTGCAAATCTTGATGATCGGGGGGCAAATGTGGTTCATGTGATCACTGATGAAAACGGCGAACGTGCGCGCGCCCTGGAATGGTCACTGACTGCCGGGCGCATCTTTCCCAATCCGGATCAGGAAAGGTACCTCTGGCATCCGGCTGCTGTAACCGGCGACACGGGCGGTTCCCTTGGCGCCGTTGTGCTGGCAGATGCCATCATGCGCCTGATCGTAAGCACACCACCTTCAGGCCGAATTGCACTGGCTGTTTCAGACGATCGGGGTAGCCGTCAGGTACTATGCCTTGAGCATGTCGATCAGCCTGAACGGGAAGAATATTTTGCAAGGATCCGCAGCACACTTGGCTGCAGGGAAACAACGAGGGAGAAAGAGTAAAATGGGAGCGACGGTTACGGCCAACCATCAGACCGTTGTGCATAGGGACAGCGGCGGCACCGTTGTGACCTCTCCGGATGTATGTCAGACGCAGACAGGCATTGCGGTTGTGCCGATTCCCTACGTCAATACCACGAGATCAGCCGACACAACACAGGGAAGCGCCACCGTAACCATGGATTCCAACCCGGTCATGCTCTCCAGCAGCGTTTTTTCCACAAGCAGCGGCGATGAACCGGGGACAATCGGCGGAATTTCCTCCGGCGTGAATAAAGGCAAGGCCAGGTTCATCACAACTTCCAGCGATGTCATCGTTGAAGGAAAACCGGTTGGACGGCGGACGGATCTGATGGTCAGCAACCTTTCCTCATCCGGCAATACACCGCCTGCGGCACTGCAGCAGCCCAATGCCGACGTTTCTCACACAGACAATGATGGCTATGTCCTCGCGGTCGCCCTGGAATATGAATATCCGTATATTGTTAGTAACAGGGTAGACCAGCCTCGTCTGTCGCTTTCCTATACCTTAGCTGGCCCTGATACTATCCAGTATAATGAAGAGCAGATCTATCAGGGTGTGCACAGAAAAATGACTCAAGGGGGAACACATTCGTTCAATGTTGACGATTTCAAAATGGAGAACAGGCATATAATTCAGGGGGCCAAAAACAAACAGCCGGTTTAGTGTAACGGAATAATTCAGTTCATGAAAAGCCACCACTCAACATGAAATATAAAACAGAAGAAGTAAGGAGGACATTTATGCGGACACTGACAAAACTGCTGATCGCGGTAATGATCAGTTTGATCCTTTGCGGATATTCAGATGCCGCTGAGAAAAGAACCCCTTTTAAGCCAACAGGAACCACGAAAGGAGCAAAACAGGGAATGAAGACTTACTACATGGGCAGATTTGCCATCGATCTGCCGGCAGAGTTTCAACTGGAGATCCAGAGCCAAAGGCTTTGTCATGCTGAAGTTTCTGATTTCAAGTGGAAAGAAAGAGACCGCGCCAAAGAAAGAGAATCTCTCTGGACGCAAAAGTTGACTAAGATAAAAAAACTGAAACTGCCCAAAGGTAAAGATCGGATAATAATAGAAGAAGTAAATTTCCCTAATTTAGGTAAATGGTCAAAAGGAATTTTATATTACGGGAATTATGTGTCACCTAGGACTCTGTATTGGACGGTTCTTTTAGATTGTGGTGACACAGGTATTTGGTTGCAGATTGATGGTATCAAAAGAGATCAAATGGTTAAACATTTTAACGATCTCCTTTCCCGTTATCATTATGGTCATGAAAATCTCACAAAAGATTCCTTTTGCCTGACGCATGGAAGAATCGAATTTCCCTATCTGGAGCAGGAGGAAATCTACGCCCGTTTTGCCGGGCCGATGGGAATGAAGCTGGAGATTGATATGAATGAAACTCACCAGGTTGAAGAAGTCGGGTTGCTGGATAGTTTTACAGCCTCTCTGGCCATGAATTTTGCTCCCGGTGTTGATGTGGACAAGATCAGGGCACGTAAACGAACGATTGGCGAGCTTCCCGGTGAGGAAATTGTCACAAAAATGACCGCAAACAGAGGTCCAAAACTCTACTTTGGATGGAAGTATCAGGGGAAGGAGGATTCAGGGGAACATCCGGAAATTAGAATAGCGATCCAACAGGTGCCGAACGGAGAGCTGGATGAAAAATTGAAAATTTGGGATGATTTGTTGGATTCATTCCGTCCGGCCTGCAGGCGTTAACGGAACCAGGATAAAAGAGGAATTGTCATGTCAGGTTTAACGAAAATTTTTAAAGTCAGATCCAGGGACCTGAAAAATCCGGTGGAAGGCCTGGAAACAGAGAAGCGGAACCGGATTGTCATCGAACGCGACATTCTGCCCATCATCTTTGTGCCCGGCATCATGGGCAGCCGGTTGAAAAATCAGAAAGGGAAAGCCGTTTGGGATCCGGATGCACCTGATTTCATGCTTTTTAATTATGGTATGTGGTGGATATCAGCCAAAAGCAGGAAACAACTTGCCATCGGGAAGAAATTCGACCCCTCTTACCTGGAGGTCTTTAACGATGACCCGGAACACAACAAAGTTCTTGCTGATCAGCATGACAAGACCCGCGATAAGCGGGGCTGGGGCGGCGTTTACTGGAACAGCTGCGGTGAATTTCTCAAGAAATTGCAGACACGTGAATGGGACCAGACCGTGAATCTCTTTTTCGAGTTTCCCGTCCATGTCTTCGGCTATAACTGGACCGCCTCCAATGGCCTGGCCGGACAAAAGCTTGCCGCGGAAATTGACCGGGTGATCCAACTCTATCGGGATATGGGCCGATTTTGTGACTATGTGATCCTGGTGACCCATTCCATGGGAGGACTCGTGGCAAGAAGTGCCTGCATGCGTGAGGGAATCAAGGACAAGGTGCTGGGCATTGTCCATGCCGCCCAGCCATCAGAGGGATCTCCCGCAGCCTACTGGCGAATGAAAGGGGGATTTGAAAGGCCGCACAGCATTCCGGCCATGGGCATCATGCAATGGTTCAGGAACCCGGTCAAGGCCTTCAAACACAAAAAAGCCAACCTGATTCAAGGCGAAGGGATGGGGATTCCCTTTACCGACCTGAAAATCAGTGAAGGCAAAATAACGGCCTGGATATTGGGAACAGACGGGGAAGAAGTGAACGCTCTTCTGGGCAACATGCCGGGAGGACTGGAGCTTTTGCCCAACAAACGGTACAGGAGCAACGACGGAGAAGCCTGCTGGCTGGAGCTGATCGACAGCCAGGGAAACAAAACCGCCCTGCCCAAAATAGATCCTTACGACGAAATCTACCGGGAAGAGGAGCTCTACTACCGACTGGTCAATCCGGACTGGCTGAATCCGGGAGGGGTAAAAAAAGCTTCAATTGAAAAAGTTGGACCGTGGGATAGCTATTTAGAAAACTTGGATATAGCCGAAACCTTCCACGATAATTTTGCCACTGAGACAGTTCATCCGGGAACCTACCAGTATTATGCTTCGGGAATT
>MWDG01000151.1 GCA_002070455.1 Deltaproteobacteria bacterium ADurb.Bin151 | reverse complement strand
ATTTGAAGGTCTCCCAAAACATGAGCTTGAAAAGATCTATCTGGGTGAAAGCCATGAACTTTTTTGCCTTTATTTCGGCGATCTCGTAAGGTTATTAGGGCAGACCGAGTTTTGTGTAACATAATGACCGCCTGGCCGAGCAATCGCTTCCAGCCGGTGTTCATACCTCGCGTGGCTGAAGCGTGTGTTGAACTTTTCAATTGTAAGGAAACACATTACCAGACATAACGATATTGCAACATTGTAGCAACTGTGTTTAACGTCAAGCAGTATTTTAACAGCCCTATTCATTCCAGCAGGCATCATTTTTGATCATTGTATTGAGGATAATCATAAGTTTCCTCATGCAGGCGGTAATGGCAACTTTGTGTTTCTTTCCAGAGCTGATCAACCTGTTATAAAAGACTTTTATCTTGGGGTTGTGACAAATGCCTGATATGATACACATGTATAATACGGAACGGATTCTTGCCCTGCCTCCCCAGATGGCACGCCTGCCTTTGTATTTGCCACTATCCCGATTCAGAGGTGCAACTCCAACAAGAGCCGCTATCTGCCTTCGGTTCATTGTTCCAATCTCCGGCAGATCAGCAAGGATGGTCAATGACATAACAGGCCCAACACCGGGAACACTTTGCAGGATCTTATCCATATGCCGCCAATGAGGGCTTTTTTTGATAAGATTTTCAACCTCACGATTGATTTTATCAAGTGCCTTCTCCAGCCCTTTTATGCTTTTTTTAATATCTTTTTTCGTCCACTTCGAAGCTGTGGTCAAACGGTTTTTCTCAGCCGTCAACATTATGATGAGCTGGCTGCGCCTGGTATTGAAAGCATCCAGCATTTCCGTTTCCTCGGTCTTTAATGGCCTTATCTCCGGCCTCACCGAATCTGCAAATCGTGCAATAACATGAGCGTCAATTTTATCCGTCTTGGCCAGAATACCCATAGCTTTTGCAAAATCTCTCACCTGTCTGGGATTGACACAAACTGCGGGAAGCCCTGCAACAGCCAGGGATCTGAGAGCAGCCATTTCCAACCCCCCTGTGGCTTCAAGCACAATTAGCTCCGGCTGTTTTGACTTTACGAAATCCGTCATCAGCGATATACCTTCTTCCGTATTGGCAAATGTCATAAAATCCGCCTGAGGCCTTACGCCTACATCAAGTTTCTCCTTCGAAACATCGATACCGATAAATGTTTTCTCCTCTTTCATGTTTTGTTCTCCTTTTCCCTTCCTTGCGAAAGATGCGGGATCTGTTTAGGTCCCTGGCAACTGTTCGGGTTTAATTTGGAGAAGATCGCAGCGACCCAAGCTACAATACGGGCTCTGCCCCACGGTGCAAACGGTCTACTGCAACCAACACAATACATATTGATATTTATATATGATCCTATGTTTTTATGCATATGCTAAACGATTTTGATTATACAAGGTGAAACGGCTGCTGAAAAACTTTATCGGACATGATCTATCAAGTCCAGTATAGGAAGTGACAGACTATGTCCGTTACGGGTTCTCAATCCAATGGCGTCTATCACATCTTTTCCAGTTTTTTGGCCAGCAGTTCACGGATGATCTTCGGGTTGGCTTTTCCGCCTGAGGCCTGCATGATCTGGCCGATCAGAAAACCCATGGCTTTGCTCTGGCCGGCACGGAAATCATTGACCGCCGACGGCTGTTCACCCAAAACCCTGTCGATGAGAGAATCGAGCTCACCGCGGTCGGAAACCTGCTTAAACCCCCTGGCATGGACAATGGCATCCGGCGATTCTTCAGAGTCAAACAAATGGACCAACACTTCGCGTGCCGCATTTGCGTTGATTTCGTCATTGGACAACATTTTCAGCAGCATGGCAAATCGGGCCGGTGTCACAGGCGTTGTACCCAGCTCCTGGCCGCGGTCCCTGACCGCCGGGATCAGCTGCGTGGTAAGCCAGTGCATGGCCGTGCGAGGCGCGATTCCCTGTCCAAGCAGAGTTTCAAAATAAGCCGCAACATCCGGATCGGTGCTCAAAAAGGTCGCTTCCTCTCCAGTCAGGCCATGCTGCGAAACAAATCGTTCGGCCCTTGCGGCGGGCATTTCCGGAAGACGTGAACGCAGGGCCTTGATATCCTGTTGGGACAGTTCAATTGCCGGAACAATCGGATCGGGAACACACGGGCCTTCAAACTTGGCCCGCATCGGCAGAGTGACTTTTTTGTCCGGGTCCCACAAACGGGTGTGCAGCACGACCGTTTCGCCCGCCTGGACACATGCGCTCTGGCGGCTGATTTCATGCGCGATGGCATCACCCACATGACGGACGGAATTCATGTTTTTAACTTCTACTTTGGTATTCATCTGTCCGGTGCCTTTCGGGCGAATGGAAATATTTGCATCGACGCGCATGGTGCCGTTTTCCATGCTGCACTCTGAGGAGCCCGCGTAGCGAACCTGAGTCCGCAGCGCCTTTAAAAATTCCATTGCCTGATAGGGTGTACGAAAATCCGGTTCCGTAACAATTTCCACCAGCGGAGCTCCGGCCCGGTTGAAGTCCACAAGGCTGATCGGCACACGCCCCTCCATTTCATGCACCAGCTTGGCGACATCCTCCTCCATATGGATATGATGAATGCGCAGTCTTTTGGTTGTGCCGTCCTCGTCTGTAATATCAATTCCGCCGCCCCGGGAAAGCGGAAGATGGGCCTGTGACAACTGGAAGCCTTTCGGAAGGTCCGGATAATAATAAACCTTCTGGTCAAAGGCGCTTTTGGGCTGGAGCTCGGCACCAAGTGCCAGGCATAAAAGCGCCGCTTTTTCCAGCGCCTCCTGGCTCAAGCGGGGAACGGCGCCCGGGAACCACAGGCAGACAGGACAGGTGTTGATGTTCGGTTCGTCGCCGGGATTATTGGGACAATCGCAGAATAATTTTGTTCTGGCATTGAGTTCAACATGGATTTCCAGTCCGATGACCGCTTCAAATTCCATCACGATTTACCTCCCTGGCGAAGATTCAGAAGATACTCACCCATTGCAAAAAGCCGCGCGTCGCCAAGCCTCGGTCCGGCCAGTTGAAAACCGGATTGTGCCGAACCGGACGCAGACGGCAGATAAAGCGCGGGCTGACCGGTTACATTGGCAAAAACTGTCGGGGAAAATTGTTCGTACGTGCCGGAAAGCGAAGCTGTTGCGTCTGTTGGAACTCCGTTTGCAGCCGGGAGAAGCAGAAAATCCGCCTTCGACATGGTTTTTTGCATATCCTCAAGCAGCCTCGCACGGATACGGCAGGCGTCTTCATAGGCGTCGTAACGCTGAAACTGGAAAAACGCGCCCTGAAACAGATAGCTTTTCACAAGCAGGCCAAAGGCCTCTTCGCGCGAGGACAGGTACATTTCGTTCCAGTTTTTTGCACCCGGCACCCGATGACCATAGCGCACCGAATCGTAACGCCCGGCGCAGGACGACGCCTCAACGGAACCTACGATTTTATGGACCAGTGAAAAAAGAGAAAAATCGGGAAAAGACATTTCTTTGATACGGAAGCCCGCTTCTTTCAGCTCATCGATGGCGGCATGAAGAGCGGATTCCTGATCACCTTGCAGTCCGCTTTTCGTTTCGGTGATCACGCCAACGGTTGTTTTTTTCGGATTCACTTTCTGCGGAGAAAAATCCGGCAGTTTTTCATCGGGAAGTGAAAAATCCTTTTCATCCGGACCGGCGATGATCTTCACCATCTCGCGGATATTTTTCAAACTGCGGGAAAGAACGCCACAGTTTTCCATGGACGGAATCAGGCCAATAAGACCATAGCGGGAGATCAGACCGTAGCTGGGCTTGAAGCCGCAAACGACAGCGCGCTGGGCGGCCAGACGGCTTTCGCCCATCAGGTCTAAAACCAGTTCTGCATCCACGGCGCCGCGACTGACGGCATCCCCGGCCCTGCTGCCCGCCAGACCAAATCCGAATTCACTCATGCGGGTTAGTCCCTTAATGACGGCACCCGCCTCACGGAGCCTGCTCACCAGCGTTGCGTCTACCAGCGCTTTAAAATTGATGAGGGCGTTGGAGCCGGCGTCCGTAGGCCAGCCTGATGCGGATATGTTGGGCTGAATCGAAATTTTCAAACCCTGCAGAGGACCGCTTCCTTCTGATACGGTTTCGGGATTGAGATAAACAAAAATAGAATCCATAAACTGTCTCCCTGTTATTCCAGAATACTGGCGACTTTAAAGTAATTCCCCTTAACCGAAGGCGCGCTTTTGAGCAGCTGACCTTTTTGCGCAAGAGCCGACCGTCCTTCTTCTGTACCGGGCCGTGTACGGTTTGAAACAGGGGCGACGGTAAACATCGGTTCTTCTTTGCCTGCCTTCTGGAAGGCGATCAAAGCCAGTTCCTCCGCCTCGGCAAGAA
>MWDG01000150.1 GCA_002070455.1 Deltaproteobacteria bacterium ADurb.Bin151 | reverse complement strand
ACTTTTCCTCGTGTCATTTCGACCGAAGGGAGAAATCTTGTTTTTCTTTGTCGTTTAGGATGTATGTGAGAAATCTTTAAGATTTCTCGTCGCTTCGCTCCTCGAAATGACACAGGGTGGGTGATGTCATTTCGACCTCCCTTTCTGTCATTTCGACTTTTCCTCGTGTCATTTCGACCGAAGGGAGAAATCTTGTTTTTCTCTGTCATTTCGACTGCCCTTTCTGTCATTTCGACCGAAGGGAGAAATCTTGTCCCTTTTGTCATTTCGAACGTACGTGAGAAATCTTGGAAAAACAGGGCGCTGGACCTATTTATTTTCAGGGGAAGTTGAGTGAATAAATCCGCTTTCGTTATCTGCTTATCGGTTGTTGTGATTGCGCCGCTGCTGTTCGGGTCGTCGTATCCGTTTACGTATACACCGGTGTTTTTGCTGATCCTGGCGGCTGGTTTGCTTACGCTGAAATCAAGCATCGGCAGGAATGCGGCTTCCGGCCTTTGGCAGTTCCGCTGGCAGCAAAATCCCCTGACACCGCTGTTTTTGGTTTATGTTGTTTATCTCATCGTGACGATGATTCCGCTTCCCGCTTTTCTTTTGGAGCATGTTTCGCTCGTATCGTTGGTTGTCGGCGGAAAGTCGCTCCCCGCGGCGTCAATGCCGGATTGGTCCGTAAGGGATTTCTGGTTTGCCACGGCATCGTATATCTACCCGGTGCGGATGTCTCTGGTGCGCTGGATTGTGTACGGTGTTTTTCTCTGGAGTTTCATGGCCGCGCTGGATTCGCGCAAGAGAATTGAATCGGCGATTATTGTTGTTTTAATCCTGGGCTGCTTTGAATCGTTGTACGGCATTATGCAGGCGTATTCCGGACACGAACACATTTGGTGGTCTCGAAAATTGCCGGAAGCGTTTGGCTTTCCTGCCGGCACTTATCCCAACCGGAATCATTTTGCCGGTTTGATGGAGATGGGTGTAATTCTTTCGTTGGCTTACGGCATGTTGCTCTATAGCCGCCACAGCGAAAGAAAACCCGGCAAAAAAGCCCGCCTCAAAAGCATCAAGGCAAAATTGATGCATTACTTCTCGGAAGATCAGCTTTACACAAAAATAGTGCTGGTGGTCTTCAGCGGTGTGGTCATGGGGCTGGGATTATTTTTATCAGGCTCCCGCGGCGGCATTATTTCTTTGAGCTGCGCGCTGGTGGTGATGGGCATTATTTTCACCAGCATAAAAAAATACCGGCGCCCCGGCCTGTATATCCTGATTCCGTTTTTGATCCTGACGGCTTTTTACACGATTAGCGCGGGCGTTGAGCCGACGGTTGAGCGGTTCAAGTTGTTCGAGAGCAGTTTTCTGAATCGTGAGATTCGGGCAGAGAAGACTTTGACCATGTTCAATGATTACCCGATATCCGGCGTGGGCATCGGCAACTTCCCATATCTGTTTCCCCGGTATCATGATATTTCGCAAAGGTCGCAATTTATCAATTACGCCCATAATGATTGGGCCCAGCTTCTGGCGGAAGCCGGTGTGGTGGGCTTTTTGATCCTGCTTGCCGCGATGGGCTACTATCTTTTCAAAACCCTTCGAAAATGGAAACAGGCGCAGGATGCGTTTGCCGTCTGCCTGGGCATTGCGCCCGCAATCGCGCTGATTTCCATCGGCATTCATTCATTGTCCGATTTCAATCTGCACATACCGGCCAATATGATTGTGCTGATCGCCGTCATCTCCATCGGCTATCGGGCACTGTGTGCTCAACAAGATGAGACCTTTGCACAACAGCCAATTTTGTCATTACGACCGTCCCCGGTGTCATTTCAACCTTTCCTCATGTCATTACGACCTTTCCCTATGTCATTTCGAACGTATGTGAGAAATCTTGTTTTTAAAGGTTCAGGATTCCTCACACGCCTTCGGCGGTTCGGAATGACAATGGGGGTGTCATTTCAACTTCCCTTTCTGTCATTTCAACCTTTCCTCGTGTCATTTCGACCCCCTACCTTGTCATTTCGAGGAGCGAAGCGACGAGAAATCTTGTTTTTCTCTGTCATTTCGACCTTCCCTCATGTCATTTCGCACGTCCCCTCTGTCATTTCGAACATCCCTCATGTCATTTCGAACGTATGTGAGAAATCTTTAAGATTCCTCACGCGCCTTCGGCGGTTCGGAATGACAATGGGGATGTCATTTCGAACGTATGTGAGAAATCTTGTTTTTAAAGGTTCAGGATTCCTCACGCGCCTTCGGCGGTTCGGAATGACAATGGGGATGTCATTTCAACTCCCCTTTCTGTCATTTCAACCTCCCCTCATGTCATTTCGACCTTTCCCCGTGTCATTTCGACCGAAGGGAGAAATCTTTAAGATTTCTCAGTCGCTCCGCTCCTTCGAAATGACACAGGCGGTGCGCTCCGCTCCTCGAAATGACATTATGCAAAGGTCTCAAGACAACAGCCATCAGGGATTTGTCTTGATGCCGGTGCGGGCCAGGTCAATATTGATTTTGGCGGTCGGCGTGTTGATGATTGTCTGGAGCGGCATGTGGGTGGTGCGCCACTTTGTCGCCGAGGCCTATTGCAATACGGTGCAGACGCCGCCTCTCAGGCTGGACCAGCACCCTCCGGTGCCCTTTATTCTTGAGGCCATCCACTGGGATGGCGGCAACGCTCAGTATCAATTTAAGCTGGCGCACGCGCTGATGACAAAGCGGGATCAGGCGATCGAAAATGCCGCGACGGAGAAAAATGACGCCGACCGCATTATTCATGTTCTGGAGAATGCAATCCGCATCAATCCGTTTACGGCGGAATATCATATCCGGCTGGGCTGGGAATATTCGTATCTCTGGGCCCGCAAAGATTATGCGGAAAAGTGGCTTCCGGCCGCCGATTTATGCATGGAGCGGGCGGCGTATTTTAACGGAGAGGGCGTGGCCAATTACCGCAATCACCTGGATATGGGAAAATACTGGACCATGCGGTCAAAAACGATGGATCATGATCCGGCGCGGCAGGATGTATACTGGACAAAAGCCCGCTGGCATTTTCAAAAAGCGCTGGAGTTGGCGGGAGGCAAAAAGACAAAGGCGGAAATTGTGGATCATGTGAAAAATTTTTATCCGGATGGAAACTACATTCAGGAGGCGGTGCAATGATGCGCGCAAGAATCACAGGCTGCTGCGAGACCTTTGCACAACAGACTATTTTGTCATTTCGACCGAAGGGAGAAATCTTTAAGATTTCTCAGTCGCTCCGCTCCTTCGAAATGACACAGGCGGTGCGCTCCGCTCCTCGAAATGACATTATGCAAAGGTCTCGCTGCAAAGCAATGCTGGTGGGCTGCGTTTTTTTGATGCTGACGGTTTTTCCGTTTCCCGCGGCGGGGGAGGGGCAAGGGACCGACATGGCCGTCAAGCCGTCTTTGTCGCAGTCGGAAAATGGTTTGTCGATCACGTATGAAATTCGCAACATGAGCGCCGACAAGGCCAGCCACGCGGCGGTGACGACTTTTCTGGCCGCAAAAACAGACCGCGGGGATGCGCTGGGCGATATGCTCCCCGGAGCAGCGGTGCGCTATACGTGCGATTTTGATACCAGGGACATGCTGCCGGGTGTTTATGTCGCGGCGACGCGACTGGATTTTGGGGATCGAAACGGGCAACAGCGCCGCGTGTATTATTTTTCTCCTGTTGAGTTGAAATCGCGGGATATGAAAAAAGATTCCGATCTTCTCGGCGTCACGTTGAAATCGCCTTACTTGAACCGTAAAAGTCTCTGGCAGCCCAAAGGCAGCTTTGAATTGACGCTGCAAAATAATCTGCCGAAACCCTTGGAGCCGGTGGTCGTTTTTTTTCTGCCCGACGGTTTGAACATTGATCAACCGGAAAGGGTTTATCCGCTAAACGCGGGCGAAACGCAAAAGATTGAGATCCCTTTGCACATTGATCAACAGGCGGGTCCGGAGAACGATTACTGGCTGTTGGCATGGCATGAAACCAATGGAAGGCATTATTCACGGTTGATTAAGGGAACTGCCCGTGTGGTGGAGGAACCTGTTTATTTTAAGTGGTTCCTGGCGGCCTGCGCTCTGATCGCACTGGCCCTGGCAGTCGTTTACATCATCCGCCGCCGTCGTTGACGCCGGGGTTTGAAGATGTCATTCCGACTCCCCCCGGTGTCATTTCGACCTCCCCTGTCATTTCGACCCCCTACCTTGTCATTTCGAGGAGCGAAGCGACGAGAAATCTTGTTTTTCTCTGTCATTTCGACCGAAGGGAGAAATCTTGTTTTCCTTTGTCATTTCGAACGCCCCCTCTGTCATTTCGAACGTATGTGAGAAATCTTGTTTTTAAAGGTTCAAGATTCCTCACGCGCCTTCGGCGGTTCGGAATGACAAT
>MWDG01000149.1 GCA_002070455.1 Deltaproteobacteria bacterium ADurb.Bin151 | reverse complement strand
TTACGAATCGGGAACATTTAAATTTGGCCGGGACGCTTCACATCTTGATAATGCCCTATTCAAGACTTCCGATGTAGCAATGGGAACGCCGCCCGCTTTGTTCACCGGTGACAAAAAGATCAGTTATGAAGGGTCTTATGATACCGATGCGCGGTTGATGATTGTTCAGGACAAGCCTTTACCCTTGACTGTGATTGCGATTATTACGGAGTTGTCATGATTCGACCGGCCACCAAAGACGATATAGAAATCATTTTGGACATGGTTCAGGAGGATTGCCTTGAAATGGGTTATCCTTATAACAGACCGCACATGAAAGATCAGATACTTGGTTTGATTGCGCTGGAATGTCCTATTTTTATTAATGAACATAAAGATGTGCCGGTCGGCGTGATTGCCGGGATTGTCTCTCCGAATCTGTTTTCACCGGACATTTTGGAAATCAGGGAGTTTATCTGGCATGGCGTTCAGTCTTTATCCAATATCGGCAGGGCGCGGGTCATGGTAGAGTTGCTGGATTACCTTCTGGACATGGCAAAAAAAGCAAAGATCAATTTTCATGCGTCTTTGCCGGTGGATAAAAAGACGGACTCTCTGAAGGATTTATTGATCAGGCGCGGTTTTAAATTAACAGAATACTATTTCAGAATGGAGTTTTAATCATGGGATATGCAACGGCAGCAGTTGTAGCAGCGGCGGTTATAGCAGCCGGTGCGGGTGCTTATTCAGCAGACCAGCAACGCAGGGCAGGCAATCAGCAGGCCGATTATAACGCGGCGGTAGCTGAAGAAGATGCGAAAGCGGCAAAGGCAAAGGCCGAATATGACGAGAAGGCGCATCGGGAGAACGTCCGCAAAATCCTTGCAACTCAAAGGGCTTTGTACGGCAAGTCAGGATTAAGCATGGAAGGATCGCCGTTGCTTGTCATGGAAGACACCGAAAAGCAGGGCGAGCTTGACGCCTTGGCTATCCGTTACGGCGGGGATGTTGCATCGGCCAGAAGCCGGAGCGAGGCGAACCTTGCGCGGATGACCGGCAGAAACAATGCCTATGCAGCGAAGGCCGGATATATTCAGGCGGGGTCAACATTATTGAGTGGGGCAGCGGGAGCGTACAAATACAGCAAATAGAGGTCATCAATGCCTAGAATACCAGTGTACACACGAAAAGAGAGCGTTCCCGGCGTAGGCGGTAACGTGCCTATGAACAACAGCGGGCTTGCAGCGGCCAAAGAAATGGGAAACGCCGTTCAGGGATTTACCAATGAGTTTGCCGATCTGGTGACGAAACAGGCGGAGGACTTACGGCAGCGGGATATTGCGATTGAAAAAGTTAATTTAAGTAATATGGCCCGCGAATATTCCATTGAACAGCAGGCGAATTACGATACCAATGCCAATGCGACAAAGAGCGTTCTGGAATTGGATGATTATTCCACGCAGAGCAAAAAACAATTTAATGACAACTTCCGCAAGGCTATCGGCATTGAGAATATAAAACATCCCGAAGTCAGGATTTACGCGGAAGAGCTGAGCGGTCGAATCCACGGTGAATTTATCGGTTATACGGCAAAAAAACAGGCGGAAATCAGGACGGCATTTACCGACAAGGCTATTGGCGACGGTGTGAGAATTTCTATTGAATCTGTGATGTCCGGCGGCGATGTCAATGCGAACCTGAAATATACCGAGGATATGATTAAGGAATTTAATAAAAAGGGTTCTATTAATGTTGACCAGGCCACGGATGCGACAATCAAAGCACAACAGGAAATCGTCAAAGCGCATCTGGAATATCTGGCGATCAACAATAAAAAGCAATTTGTTCAGGATATTGAAACAGGAAAATGGAATCACATTTTAGGGCGTGAATCCAAAGAATATCAGAAACAGGCCAAGATATTAAACGATGAGCAAAAAGAAACGGATGCCCTTGATGTTGTAACCAAAGCACACGCCAAAGAAGGATATATAGATTATGTCGGGGCGGTCAGTACGGTTCTGTCGCCTGATTTCATCAAGCGTCATGAATTGACCATGAATCAGGCGCAAAATATAGCGTCATCATTAAACGCTCTGGATAAAGCACAGTCACAATCCGCCATTGATGAAGTCAATCAAACCCTTGTTCCGCTTGCGTTACAAAGGAATGGATTAAATAAGCAATCCGATTTGACCCCGGCGCAATGGATTAAACTAAATAAAGTTGCCCCTGAATATTCCGCAAAACTTCAGGATGCTATCCGGCGCGAACGGGACTATCAGGAACGGGCGAACCGTGCAGAGGCCAGAGATAGACGGGCGGAGTTGAGGGATATTGAACGCGACAGGAAACAACGCCAAACCGACAATGAAACGACATTAATGCTGTCCAGCGATTTCGTGGATAAAAACCTTGATGAAGAACTGGCAACCGGAAACATCGGGAAAACAGAATATAATCGCCTCAAGACATTACAGAAACAAATGGACCCGATCAACCGTGATTCCGTTAAAGAAGCATTGAAACAAATCAACACCGGAACGGCGTTAAAAAAGGCGGTTAAGGAATCAGACGCCAGCCAGCTTGCTATCTGGCGCATGAAATACGGCGAACTGATAAAGACATGGGCGGTCAATAATGCCAATGATCCGAATTTCGACGTTAAGCTGACTGAATTTATGGAAAGTCATGTTTTGTCTCCGCTGGTGACTGACCTCTTTATGTCACGAAGCGAAGAACAAAAGCAGAAATATTTTAATGCGCGGGCGGCTGCGGGACCGGGACGGCAGACAAATCAGCCGGTACAAAACAAACAGACCTATACGCAGGCCGATTTGGAATTTACAGCGAAAAAACATAATATGACCGTGGATCAGGTCAAGCAGAAATTGGGGATTAAATAAATGCCGCGTGATTTATTAGCCGAACAGAATGAACCGCGTGATCTTCTGGCCGAGCCGGAAGATACCAACGAATTGTCTTTCCGTCAGGGCGTGGAGCCTGATTTCATCGACAAAGTGTTTTCGTTCTTTCGTGATCCGCAAAAAGAGAAGGCACGGGCGACGCTGGCACTTGTGGACAGTGAGGCATTGGGGATCAATCCTCATACCGCTTACAACGCCAAGAAAGCCATTGATAAATATTACGATATTGACCCGACACGCAAGAAAGCCAAAGAGGATAAACTTCAACGTATCAAGGCATTTAATGACATGGGCGGCGAAGAGGAAGAATGGCATACCCTGTTTTTAAGGAACGTCCAGAAATTTCCCTATCATATGATGGATGCCGCTGGAAACTGGATTAGGATGTTTGAGGAAAACCCGGAGGCCGCTTTCGCAATGACAGGAGCGACACCTTCAGAAGAAGATTTGCAGACATTTAAACTGGCAACCGAAGCGATTGAAAAGAAAAAAGTCCGCACTTTGGGAGATGATATAGCAGGGGCGGCAAAAGAGAAAATTAAATCATTAACTCCCGCGACAGCGCCCGATAGTTGGAAAGACACCGTTCATATGGCCGGTGATAGCGTAATGACAAACCTTGTCTGGCTTATTCCCGGCTTTAAATATGGTAAGGCGGCGTCATTAACGGGGATGGGCTGGCAGGCAACCGGCCAGACTTACGGCGAACAGAGAGAGGGCGGAAGCGATCCTGGCACGGCATTTGCGGCGGCTACTATTGGCGGGATGTCGGAAGTTCTTTCAGAGTTTATTCCTGTTGGTATTTATCTTAAACCGAAAGCCTCTTTGGTCCGGTCACTTGTGGCCGCTGAATTAACGGAAATTCCGACCGAAATGGCAAATCAGGTTGTGCAGGACGTTGTTGATAAAGTGACAATCAGACCGGATATGACCATTGAGGACATGATTGACAATTTAACCCAGACTATTCAGGTCACGGCACTTTCAACGCTGGCTTTATCAGGGATGAGTTATTCGGCAAATAAAGCCATTGGGAAAGCCACGCAGAGAACGGAACACGCCGACACATTTAATCAGGCGAAGAATAAGGCATTGCGGGACGGCAAAACGCCGCAAGAGGCCGTTAAAGACGGATTGGATGCCGTAAGGTCAACCCCTGAAGGCCAGACCTTTGTTGACCAAAAAGAAGCCGAAATCAAACAGGCGGCAAAGGATTATAAGCCTACCGAAAACAAAACCCCTTTTATCATTGGAGTAAATGACGATAACGGCGAAGTGACAAGTTTTACAATGGCTGACCCTGTAAGCGGCCAGACTTTCGATGTGCCGGCCATTGATAAATCAGGCGATAAAGAGGGCGCAACGGTCAAGTTTATTCCTGACCCGAAAGCTATAAATGAAGTATTATCAAGGATAAGAGAACCGGAAGAAATTGACACGAAGATTGACAAGCTGATTGAAGGCAATGAAGATATTGACAAGGTTGTCAATCAGATATTCGGTGAAGATGTGCCGGATTTTCAGCCGGAAGAAGAAATCACACCCGAAGAAAACCAGAAAACTATT
>MWDG01000148.1 GCA_002070455.1 Deltaproteobacteria bacterium ADurb.Bin151 | reverse complement strand
TTGATCGCATAAGAAATATCGGCTTGTTGGGCCATTATGAGGTCGCGTCTTTTTTCTTTTTCTTTTTCCGAAATCCGTGAAGGCATTTTTGCCGCAGGTGTACCTTCCTCACGCGAATAGGTGAATACGCCGAGATGATCAAACCGGGCTTCCTGAACAAAATCGAGCAGACGTTCGAACCGTTTTGATGTTTCTCCCGGAAAACCGACGATCAGCGATGTCCGGAGCGTAACATCCGGCATGATGCTTCGCGCAAGGTTGATGATCTCACGGATTCTTTCTGAAGAAACCCGGCGGTTCATGGCGGACAGGACCGTGTTATCAATGTGCTGAACCGGAAGGTCGATATAGCGGCAGATCTTTGGATGACCTGCGACGGCTTCCAGCACGCTTGCCGTGATGTGTGCCGGGTGCGTATAGAGCAGCCTGATCCAGTTTACGCCGGGCAGGGATGCAAGATCAGACAAAAGAAGGGATAGCTTCGGACGGTTTTTCAGATCTCGGCCGTAGGCTGTCGTATCCTGACCGATCAGGATGATTTCCCGGATGCCACGGCCAACAAGCTTTTGCGCTTCCTTTAGAATGTCGTCGGGCTGGCGGCTGCGGGCTTTGCCGCGAATGGACGGAATTGCGCAGTAGGTGCAATAATTGGAGCAGCCGTCTGATATTTTTAAATAAGCCGTGGCGGTATCTGCAGAGAGGATTCTGTCATGACGGGAGTTCATCAGAAAATCAGGTTTGGTGATCACGGCCGAACGCTGGTTCCTCGCCGTATTCAGTTGCTGCAGGTGATGAATGATCCGACCGACTTCCCCGGTGCCGATTACCAAATCCACTTCCGGGATTTCTGCAAGCATCTCTTTCCCGTATCGCTGGGCAAGACACCCGGCGACAATCAGTTTCAGCTCTCGTCCGCTTTCCTTTTTTTCTTCAGCAAGCGTCAGAATGATTTCCAGAGCCTCTTCCTTGGCCGGCAAAATAAAACCACAGGTGTTGATTACGATGATATCCGCCTGATCGGGACTTTCCACCAGGGTCATTCCAGATGCAGCGGCCTGACCGCCCATGACTTCAGAATCAATGAGATTCTTAGAGCAGCCCAGAGAAATGATATGCAGTTTTCCGGAGGGATTATTTTTCACCGGGAAGCTTTCTGATCAATACCTTGCGGGGTTTCGCACCATCGGAGGGGCCGACAATGCCTTCGCGCTCCATCTGCTCGATCATGCGCGCGGCGCGGTTGTAGCCGATTTTCATGTAGCGCTGCACCAGCGAGATGGAAGCCTGTCCCAGTTCGCCGACCAGTGCGACAGCCTCGTCATATTTTTCGTCGTAACCGTCTTCATCATGCTGTGTCTGTGTGGATTCAAATTCAAATTTTTCAATGGATGCGTCGTAAGTAGGTTGGGCCTGCATTTTAATGAAATCGACAATCCGGGATATCTCTGAATCGGACAGATATGCACCATGAATACGGGTTAGCCTGGAAGTGCCGGGTGGAATAAAGAGCATGTCGCCCGCGCCCAGTAGCTGCTCTGCTCCCTGCTGATCGATGATGGTGCGCGAATCAATTTTTGAGGAGACTTTAAAAGAGATGCGCGTGGGGAAGTTGGCTTTGATGAGCCCCGTGATCACGTCCACGGACGGCCTCTGCGTCGCTATGATCAGGTGAATGCCTGCCGCACGGGCCATCTGAGCCAGACGCGTAAGGGACTCTTCAACATCCCGGGGAGCGACCATCATCAGATCGGCCAGTTCATCGATTACCACAATGATGTAGGGAAGCCTGACGTGCTGGATTGGCGGATTGCTCTGGCCAACGTTTACTGCTTCCGCAGTATCCGGCTCGTTTTCAGAACCGGTTGTTCTGGTGGTTTGGGATGTTTTACCTTTGGCTCCGGTGAGAATCATTTCATTATAGGCGTCGATGCTTTTGACCCCGAGAGTGCTGATGATTTTATAGCGGCGCTCCATTTCTTCGACGGTCCAGCGGAGTACCTGGGAGGCTTTTTTCGGGTCGACGACCACCGGATGCATCAGGTGGGGTATTCCTTCATAGGAGGACAGCTCCAGACGCTTCGGGTCAACCATCAGGAATTTAATGTCATCGGGTTGCGCCTTGAAAAGGATGCTGCAGATCATGGCGTTGAGCGCCACGCTCTTGCCGGAGCCTGTGGTTCCGGCAATCAGTAGATGCGGCATTTTGGTCAGATCGGCGATGACCGGCGCGCCGACAAAATCAACACCCAGAGCAATAGGTAGGCGCAGCGATGATCTGGTAAATGCATCGTTGTTCAGCACTTCCTTTAAAAAGACCGGTTCCCTTTTGAGGTTGGGAATTTCAATACCGATAACGGATTTCCCCGGGATCGGGGCCAGGATGCGGATGCTGGGTGCCATCAACGCCAGGGCCAGGTCGTCGGCCAGGTTGGTGATGCGGTTGATTTTGACGCCGGGCGCAGGTTCCAATTCGTACATGGTAATCACCGGTCCGGGCATGACATCCACAACGCGGGCTTCGACGCCGAAATCGGAAAGTTTCTTTTCCAGGATGCGCGAATTGGTGATCAGTTGATCGCGTTTAACACGACCGTCCTTTTGGGGTGCTTCCTCAAGCAGGGTGAAAGGAGGTAGTTGGAAAGTCCCGTCAGGCTTCAGCTTGGAAAAGTCAAAGCGTGTCTGTTCTATTTTTTTCGGTTTTGCTTTCCTCGGCTTTACTTCATTTTCTTCGATGATGAGCGGCGGCTTGTTTTCCGCTTTGAACCGTGCAGTCATGTTCGCAAAAAAAGTTGTCACAGCGTTTTTAACGGAAGTCCATCCATCCTGCATTTTTCGCGAAACTCTTTCCGTTACCGAAACGATGGAGAATTCGATGGTGAAAAATAGGGAGACAACGAGGATACATAAAAGAATGATGTAGGTGCCTGCCGGGTTGAAGTAGCGAAGTAGGAGCCTGACAAGCCCTGCTCCGATCAATCCGCCTGCCCGGAGGATTTCTCCATCAACCGTGACTCCTCCCTTCATTAAAGCTCCCAAAAAACCCGCTAGGGCCAACATAAAGAAGGAAAATCCTACAATACGCTGAGCCGTCATAACAAAAGTCTGCCGCAGAAAATATTGAAAAGCGCAGGCCAGAAGTGCCAGCGGAAGAAGTAAAGCCGGGATGCCCAGTAATCGGATGATGGAATCAGCGGTGTAGGAACCGAATTTTCCCGTCAGGTTATGTGTCGAGGTTCCATCCGTCACCACTTTTGTGAATGATGGGTCGTGCGGGGAATAAGAAATCAGACAAAGCAAAAGAAATAAAGCTACGGCGAGACAAACGACACCTTTAATCTCTCTGGTTCTTTTAGAATTATCCTGGGTGGTATCAGCCATTAGATTTCCGCTTTTATTTCCGTCTGGACATCTTTGATGCCTGCCATATCTTCATTTTTGTATGCATCGTAATTCTTCATAATGACCTGCCGGACCCGGTTGATCAGCTCCTGGCGGTTTTCAAGAGTGTAGCCTTTCACAGGAATCGGTTTGTCGATGACCAGAATGATTTTCCCCGGTTTCACCTTCAGGGAACGTTTCGGCATGATGGCACCGCTGCCGATGATACTGATCGGAATAATCGGCACACCGGATTGAATGGCCAGGTAAAAGAGGCCCTGTTTGAAGGCCTTGATTTCTCCGTCGCGGCTTCTGGTTCCCTCCGGGAATGTCATGACGGATTTTCCTTCACGGATTCGCAGAGCCGCCAGGTCTAGGCTATGCATGGCTTTTTCATGATTTTGCCGGTCGATCTCAATGTAGCCCGCACTTCTCATCGCCTGGCCAAAAACAGGAATAGCGAACAATTCTTTCTTTGCGATCCAGCGAAACTGTCCCGGAATATAAGCCAGCGCAATCAGAATGTCAAAATCGCTTTGATGGTTGGCCATGAATATTTGCGGTTTCCCGCGAAGAACATTTTCTTTGCCAATGACCTGCACCTTGGTGCTGCTGATCTTCAGAAGGATGGAACCCCAGATCCTGGCTACTTTGTGGACGTTGTTCTCCGAGTTGGCGAAAAAGGAGAAAACAACAGACCAGAACGAGAAAAAAGCCGTAATGGCTATTCCCAGAGTTACCAAGAGGGCTGATCGCATCATGGACGTTCTTTCCTTTACACTGATAATATCCGGAGTGTTTTGTACTTGATAACAACATTGAAGTCAACATTGAATTATGTTTGTATTGATCAACGGTTAGGTCTTTAAACGTCAGGGGAAAACAACATGAATGACTAATGGTCATCCATGTTTCCGTTGCTTTTTTTTCATCTGATATCCGGTTTGTGTTGTGAAAAAATGAGATTTTTTTCTTGACATTGGGGTCCACGTTCATTTATTAATTTTACAACGACTGCTGTATGAAATTTTGCGGAGACTTGAAGCCGTATCGGTCCGTGAGTCTGAAACGTAACCTGAATGACGTGATTCAATGAGGAGTCTGCATGGAACTGTTCTTTCAACAGGTTTTCAACGGAATCATGCTGGGAAGCACCTATGCGATTGTTGCCCTTGGGTTGACAATGGTTTTTGG
>MWDG01000147.1 GCA_002070455.1 Deltaproteobacteria bacterium ADurb.Bin151 | reverse complement strand
CGTATCGGTCGTCTCATGGCCGGATGCGGTAATTTTGCGCTGTTCATAGAGATATTTCAACACCTCGAGACTCCATCCGGGATAATGGGCAACGCCTTGGGCGTCTTTGTTGTGCATGGCTTCCCTGTCGGGCCATCGCTTCGACCAGTCGGTGCGCAGCGCCACGAAAGCGCCTTCCGGAATGGGTCCGTATCTTTTTTCCCAACGCCTGACATCTTCGATCGTGATGGTGTAATCCGGATTTTTCGCTGCTTCCTCATGCACATCAATCACAACCAAAGGCAGGATCATTTCCCTGACATCGATCTGGTCCACTGTGCGCAGCCCTTTAACGAAGTGAGCGGGAGGATCGACATGGGTTCCCCACTGTCCGACATGCGTGAAAGACTGCGCATAAAAACCGCTTCCCAGACGTCCCGGACCCGGTTCATAGGAATAGAGCGTCTCCCGCACTTCATCGGGGAACCCTTTCCAGCGGGGAATCCCCGGAGCAAAAGCATGGGTGAGATCCACAAACTGTTTTGTCCTGATCACCTCCCAGGCATCCCGCAGCGTCAGAGTATCTGCAGCCAGGCAATAAAGCCCTGAAGCCCCAAGCAGCCAAGCGAGTCCGACAAACAGCCCCAGAACGATTCGGATCGATTTCATAAAATTCCTTCTTCAACCGCAGATTCCGTTAATTTTCATACGGCCCTAAAAATCTTTGCCCGTTGAAATGAATCAGATGGGTGGGAGACTCGGCAACCCAGACCTCCGTCTCCCAGGAAATGTCACTGAGATATTTCATCATGGCGCGGCGATCCAGAAAAGCCGTCACAAACACCAGACCGGCACTTGATGCCGCAAACAAATCTTTCAACTCCGCCCGCCGTTTCGGATCGACCGGCCCATGGCTCGTTACCGCTTCAATCAGAAGAAGCCAGTTTTTCTTCGTATGATAAACCACCACGTCCGGCATTTTGCCGTGTTCTTCAATTTTCACGCCGAGCGACACCAGCAATTCTGCGTCATAGTAAGCCCATTTTAATTGCGTGTCGCCCACGTAAATCATCCGGCCGCCGGGGGTGTACAGAGGGCAGAAATCCTCCACGATTTTCTTCACCAGAACATTTTGACCTCCGGGAGATAATTTAATTTCCTGACCATTGATAGTACAAACGGGCAATCTTTGCATGACCCTTTCCCGCGCGTATTTCTTTTTGAGAGATATATCTTTCCGCTGATATTTTTGAAGATTGACGTCCCAGTCCGGACTTCCAAAACTTTTCAACAGTTTCAGAGCCGCCGGTTCTATCTGATAGACGGCTTTCGGGCTGTTGGTTGGTCTCTCCGGTTTATCAGGGTTCGCGACAATGAGCGACGCCTGGAGAAACTGATGCACCGTTTGTCGGCGAACCGTTTCACGGGTATTGGGAGCATATCTTTTTCCATAGTGTTCAGAAAAGAAATCCATCATGGGCGTAATCCCCATTAAGGGATTGTCTGCTTCTGGCCATCGCTGCCCCGGCGTAAGGGCCAAAAGCGCCAGAAGGGTTAATGCGGATCGTTCGTTGAGTTGCTGCCGGGGTAAACCAAGTTTAATCAGAATGCTTAAGGCATCTTGAATCTTAAGCTGTGCGTCTTTTTTATTTATTTTATTGGCCACCTTTCAAGCACTCCTCCTGAAGAATATTATCAAGCCCCTGTTGCAGAGGCATTTGATCGGTTAAATAATTTCCCAACGACAATAGCTGCTCTTGCGTTGGATAGGGGAGTTTGCGCAGGTCGGTGGCGTTAACCTGTGTATGTCCGCTGAAGAGCCGAAAATACTCGTCAACGACGGATGAATTCAGATACAGAGCAAGTCCTTTCGCCAACTTTTCGGGCAATCCTTTCCCCTGCCGATGATAATAATTTAAATGATTTTCAAAACTGACAAACGGTGTATCTATTTTTGACGGATCATAAACAGCGGCCATCACACGCCGCTTTTGCTCTTTGGAAGAAAATCTCTTAACCAGAACATAATACCCCTGTTTCAACAAAAGGTCCGCCGTTTCCGGATGAGACATAATCGCATTGGATTTCTTGCCGGATTTGGAGGGCCAATGGATGAAACCGTCTTGAAAATGGCAAGGATAGATGAGCGGGACACAACCTTCACGGATTGACGGATACAAATATTCTTTTGCGCGGAAATCCACTGTGCGTCCCGTAGAAACGTTTAAATTGAGTTCGTCCAGAGACGTTTTGAAAAATTGAATTTGTTTCAACGCTGAAGACGCCTTCTCTTCAAAGCCGAGATAGATAAAGGCATCACGATCGCCCGGTTGAACAACCTTATCATATGCTATTCTCATTTGTTTGGATTGATCAAAGTCATCGTTGTCCGATACTGAAATCAAGACTTTTTGAGGTTTCTTGTCTTCGCGAACGGCATGATAAATTATATTTTCCTGAAGCACATTGTCATCGCCGAAAGCTTTATTGCGTGCCCCAAAGACGTGAATACGCCTGAGACTCAACATTCTTAGAAAATCTTCACGAAATTTTTTAAAATAGGGTCCGTTACAAAAACTGCGGGGCGTGATGGCAACGATCTGTCCGCCCGGTTCCAGCATGCGAATGGACAACCAGACAAAGGCGGCATACAGATTCGCTACTTCCAAGCCTGATGAATAAAGCAGCACTCTCGTTTCTGAAACACCATTAATTTTTTTATACGGCGGATTTAGGATGGCGTGAGTGAAACGTTTAACTGGTTTTGAAAAAAGAGATTCTTCCGTCTCGGTTATCGCTGAAACAATGAAATCCTCTTCTTTGATGATGCCTGTAAACGGCACTTTGTTTTGTTCGCATATCGCCGAACATCTGGCCATGGCATCTCGGAGTAAAGGTAAAATTGCTTTATCCGTTTCGTAGGCAACAACTTCTATGGAAGAGGGCCGTTTTATTTGCGCCACCAACTTGCTAATCAATGCAGAAAACAAAACACCGGCGCCCGCGCCGGGATCTAAAATTCTAACGTCTTTCTTAGCAGACTTAAACAGCGAGGCCATGAAATCAGCAATAGACACGGGTGTAAGAAATTGTCCGATCATCGACCGCTCTTCTCTGCTGGTTGCAGCATTGAAAGACTGGCGAACCTGATCAAAAGGATTTATGGACTCAAACGACATAACGACTTCCTCTTTATCTGGAACATTTCACAGAGGAAAAAATAGTTATGAAGATTAGCATTCATTCTTATTTCTTTTCCTCTAACTTCTCCGCTTCTTCACTCCACTCTACAAGTTTTCGCCGAAGCAGTTCCTTGTCCGGCAGGTAGAGCTGGTATTTTCGTGCATGGATGTTGGTTTCTTTGGGCAGGGTAATCTCCACCAGAGCATCATGCTTCTTTTTGCACAGGATGATGCTTCGATCTCATAAAACCGGCGCTCGTCGGGGTTGGCAATGGCGATCAGAAAGACATACTGTGACCAACTGAGCATGAATGGCGAACTGAATTTGCCGGACGGCATCCGGAATTTCGGATCAGCCGGGAATTTCCCAGACAGCGTCCGGGATTTCTCGTCAATCGGAAAACCGGCGGATGGGCTTCGTGAAATCTGTGGGGCTCTGTCCTGGTAGGCCAGATAGAACTTGCGCATGTATTCAAGATTCGATCGGGAAAATCCGCGTCCAAACTCAGCCGTCAGTCCGATGGAGAGCTCTTTGAGCAGCCCCTTGCCATACTGCGCTCTTTTGGCTCCTCCCTGTTCATACTCGACAATGCACCGTCCGATCTCGAAGTTGGTCAAAACCTGAATGAGGTCGACGGAATGAACCACTGCTTTGCAGGCGGCAAGGATCAATTCCCGGATATTCTGCAAAAGGTTCTTCATTAACCAATCACCGCCGTTTTCAGCATAGCCGTCACTCCGGTGGAGGCCTGGGACAGGCTCAATGAGACTGGATTTCCGCCGTTCGGCTGAGCTCACACCAAAGCCCTCGCGTAGTCATGACGGATGCAGGTATTCTTGTGAAACCGGCAACAAAACATTCTCCCTTCATCCGACACAACAGAGCAGGCTTTTTTCGTCAAGCTATTTCGCGAGCAGCTTTTCCAGTTCGACAAATATCTTGCTCAGATTTTCCGGCTCGGTGCCGCCGGCCTGGGCCATGTCGGGGCGGCCGCCGCCTTTGCCGCCGACGAGCGGGGCCAGTTCCTTGACGATGTTTCCGGCGGAGAATTTCCCGGTCAGATCTTTGGTGACCATGCACAAGAGCAAGGCCTTGCCGTCGGCCTTGCTGCCCAGGAGAATCACGCCGGAGACCAGCTTGTCGCGCAGTTTGTCGCCGAAATCGCGCAGCGTTTTCGCGTCGGCGATGCTGACTTCCGCGGCAAGCACCTTGACGCCGGCGATTTCCTTCACCCGGCTCATCAGGTCGCCGGAATCCCTGGCGGCGAGCTTGCCTTTGAGGGCTTCGATTTCCTTTTCCAGTTCGCGGGCCTGCTTCTGCAGCTTGTCGGTTCGGTCGTAAACTTCGAAGAGGCCGGCCTTGAACAGCCCCGCCGCGCGTTTGAGCTCGTCTTCGGATTTCTGGACGTGAGCGACGGCTTCCTTCCCGGTCACGGCCTCGATCCGGCGCACGCCCGCGGCAATGGCCGATTCATGCAGAATTTTCAGAAAGCCGATGTCGCCGGTCCTCTCCACATGCGTGCCGCCGCACAGCTCCATGCTCAT
>MWDG01000146.1 GCA_002070455.1 Deltaproteobacteria bacterium ADurb.Bin151 | reverse complement strand
CTGACCTCCATCCAGGCAATCGAACTGTCCTTCCTGTAATGTTCAAGCTCCAGCATGCGAATGATATTTGAGTCATTCAAACCACCGGCCTCGCGTTCCATAGCATTTTCAAACACGGTCTGAACGAGGCCCAGCGACTCAGGCGTCAGAACCTGGTCAATGGTCTGGCGCATGGCCTCTTCAACGGTAAAACCGCGCAATCTCATGACAGCCGGACTGATATAGGTAAAGCGCATATTCATATCAAGGATCATGATCAGGTCGGCCGTGTTCTCGGCAATTAAACGGTATTTCCGTTCGCTCTCGCGCAAATCCGCCTCTGTCTGTCCACGGTCTGATTCCAATTTTTCAATTTCCTGGATTCTCTGTTTTAAGAGGGTGTTCTCTCGAAGGATTTCCTGATATTTTCTGGAAGTATCCGGCATTTGATGCACCATAATTAATAAATGTGCCACCCTGGCCAATACATGGATGGAATTTAGTGAACAAGGTATTAAAATTGATCATAAAATAAACGGGGGAGAATGGAAATGTCAAGAGGAATATGGACGGTGGATGACCTTCAATAAAGAATCGATTAAAGAACGACTAAAGGGAATCGACTACCTTGTAAAATTTTTCAATATATTCTAGGATGCCATCCTAATAAGGATATGCTGATACTGTCTGCACTAACATCAAAAAGCAGACTTCAGACATCTTGAAAAACAGGGAATATTGATGTAGGACTTGTCACCGAAAAAAAATCACAAATAAACCGATGAAAGGAATGAACATGAAACATTTTTATTCAGTTATTTTGATGACAGTGCTGGTTGTGCTTTTTCTGGCGGGTTGCGCGGCAAACCCATTCGCCCCTGAAGTCATTTCAAAGGCGGGAATCCCGGGTATAGCATCTGCCGGTGCAGGAACTGACCAGGCAATGATACCGGACAGCAAGGAATGGGAACCGCTTGGGAAAACCCGCACGGGTGAATGTTTCTACAAAGTGACCGGCACGGACAATGCAACCGGCATCATAACCGCCTCGACATATAAAATCGTAAACGATCATTGCAGGAAAAGTACCATCGAAAAATGGCAGAAAGACCATCCCGATCTGGCGAAAAAATATGAAAGTCTCGACCACAGCATAAGAGTTGACGAAATCGATTGCAAAAATAAGCGATACAGAATGAAAGAAGTTACGGATTATGACAACAAGGGAGAGGTTCTGCATTTCAGTCCGAATCAAAGTCAGGAATGGCATCATATTCCGATTCTCACCGGACTGGACAAAATGCGCCAGAAACTTTGCGCCCCTGAAGTCAAGGCGGCTGAGCCAGCGAAGCCGGCTGCGCGGAAAAAGTTATTTAAAAAGAAGAAGTAAGCAAGACTGTCATTCCGTTTTCTTTCCGGATCGATCCTATCGGAAGGAGACACCAACGTAACTCAAGGAAGTAACCGCAAAGGTTACTTCCTTTTTTTATGCCCTTTAAAATTTCTTGACATCGTTTTAGAATTCATTTATTTCGCATACTAAATATATTTGAGGACATCTCCATGATCAGCTACCAGGATGTGATCCTGTTTATACTCAGCAAAGCCAACCAGAAAGTATATGCAACTTTTAAGGCCAAAATGCAGCCCTATGGTTTGACACCCATGCAGGGCCTGGTTCTGCATGCTCTCTATGAAGAGGAGGGTCTTTCTGCCAGTGAACTGGGAAAACGCTTGAATCTGGACAACGCAACCCTTTCAGGGGTTCTGGATCGAATGGCGGAAAACGGCTGGCTGGTTAAGAACGTAAAGGAGGACCGGCGCGTGCTGAACCTTCAATTAACCGACAAAGCGCATCAATGCCGTGAACATTTTATAAAGAAAACCGAAGAACTGAACCAGGAAGTTCTTTCCATTTTCAGTATGGAAGAACGATTGCTGCTCATCCGGATGTTGAAAGACCTTCGGAAATAAAATGCATTCTAATATTTAGCATGCAAGATAAAAATCATCGGGAGGAGAGGTTCTCCATGTCAGGCAATCCAGGTAAAATCAAAAGCAACAAAAAAACCCGTTATCCGGCCACGGATTATGAAAAAATTTTTCACCCCCGTACCGTCGCCGTTATTGGTGTTTCCGCTGAAGAAGGCGGCACAGGCTTCGGCACCGGCATGCTGAAGTCCATGACGGCCATGGGATATGAAGGAAAGATATACCCCGTCAATCCCAAGGGTGGCAGGATTTCCGGCATGGAAATCTTCAGGCGCGTGGAAGACATCCCCGAAAAAATCGACTTCGCCGTCATTGCCGTTGCGGCCCGGCATGTTCCGGAAGCGCTGGAAGCCTGCCGCAAAAAGGGCGCGGCCGGTGCGGAGATCCTGTCTTCGGGTTTTGGCGAACTGGGAACCGAAGAAGGCAAAGCACTGGAAAAACAGATTCAGGAAGCCGCCGCCAGAGGAATCCGGGTAATCGGCCCCAATTGCTTCGGTATTTATTGCCCGGCAAGCGGATTGACAATGCTTCCGGGACCGGACCTGTCGCGCATCAGCGGATCGGTGGCCTTCCTTTCACAGAGCGGCGGTATATCAATCGATCTCGCACATGCGGGAAACTACCTGGGCATCCGTTTCAGTAAGGTGGTGAGTTTCGGCAACGGCGCGGATCTGCGCGAATCGGAATTGCTGCACTATCTGGCCGATGACCCGGAAACGAAGGTAATATCGATGTATATTGAAGGTATAAAAGACGGCAATGCTTTCTTTACTGCCATCAAGAACGCCGCTGCCAAAAAACCGGTGATTGTTTTCAAGGGGGGGCTCTCCGTCGCAGGACAAAGAAGCGTCGCCAGCCATACCGCCTCCATGGGGGGAAGCCGCATCATCTGGCAATCCATCCTGAAGCAGGCAGGAGCTGTCCAGGTTCATGACCCTGAAGAACTGGCGCAGGTCATCCTGGCATTCTCGCTCCTTCCAAAAAAAACATTCAAAAGCATTTCGGTTATCGGCGGGGGCGGAGCGATTGGTGTCACTGCGTGCGACACGGCCGAGGACTACGGAATTGAAGTGCCGCCGCTGCCTGCAGGAATCCAGGACCGGATTGCGAACCATCTTCCCCGTCCGGGATCCAGCGCAATCAATCCAGTTGATGTGGCCAATCCCTACGTTTCACCGCAGAACCTGAAGGAAGTTCTTCTGGCCGCCGCGGAAGATCAGCGGATAGAGCTGCAAATCCTCGATTCGCTTCTGTACCACTATCAACCGCTTGCCAGGATGTTTGGCCAGCGGATTACAGCAATCACACCCTATAAGGAACTGACCCGCGCCGTCCGGGACGCTGTCGATCAAACGGGGAAACCGGTCATCGCGGTCCTGCCCAACCCGAAAAGGGGACCGGAGGATATGGACATCACTGAGCTCATCGCCCTGACCAGGCAGGAATATATTAAACTGGGGATCCCTGTTTTTGATGAACTGCACGATGCCATCCGGGCAATCGCTCACATCAACAATTATTATGGAGGAAGGAAAAAATGAAGAACGAAAAAGCGATGCGCATTATTGAAAAGGCCTTGCGTCAGGGGCGCAAAACCCTGTCAGAATACGAGTCCAAGCAGGTTCTGGCCGCCTATGACATCCCGGTCACCAGGGAAGTGCTGGTCAAGGACAAAACCGGTCTGGACAAAGCCATCAAAAAAATCGGTTTCCCTCTGGTCATGAAAGGGTGCTCCGCTGACATCGCACACAAGACGGAAAAGGGTCTGATTCACGTTGATATCCGGACATCAACGGAAGCAAAAAAAGCTTTCCGTGAAATCATGGCCGGAATGGAAGGTTTTGAGGGCGGCGTCTTAATGCAGGAAATGATCAAAGGACGGCGTGAGCTGGTGATGGGACTGACGCGCGATCCTCAATTCGGCCCCTGCGTGATGTTCGGTCTGGGCGGCATCTTTACGGAAATCTTGCAGGACATTTCTTTCCGCCACGCGCCGCTGGAAGCAAGGGACGCACGGGAAATGATGCAGGAGATTCGGGGGCACAAGATTCTCGATGCCGTGCGCGGAATGGAAGCAGCCGATAAACAACGGCTGACCGGCATGCTGATCAACATCGGACGTATCGGTTTGGAAATTCCGGAAGTTTCGGAAATCGACCTCAACCCCGTGATTCTCTCGGGGGCAAATCCGGTCGTAGTGGATGCGCTGGTTATTTTAAAGCAACCGTAAGGTGAATAAAAAAAGAAATCCCCCGCGAGCCTTGAGTCTTGCGGGGGATTTTTATCTTTCCAGATCATGTTTTTTTACAGCCGCGGTTATAATACCTTCATTCTTCTCTTTGCTTCGTTATAGAGCCTCATTACACTCATGAAGATTGCCAGAAAGAACAGGCCGAACATGAAGTTTGGAGCAGTGCCCAGGTATTCGTCGAGCTTGTATCCCAGCCAGAGGAAAAGGAACGATGCGATCACGATCGCGAAGCCCCAGGCCGATAACATCAGGATGCCGCTGAATCTCTGATACGCCCGGTAATGTGTTCTGTATGTTGCGATCATCATCCTGTCCTCAATCATTTCCGTTCTGTTACCGTTTCTTCCTGATCTGTCTTCGATCAGGTCACAATGTTCTTCACTGCATCAATCACCGGGTTGGTGAACAGCGCCATCAGAATCGTGTAAAGAGCAAAGGCGCCAACCACTTCCGCCGTATACATCTTGTCATACTTCCTCTTCAGGCTGACCAGAATCAACCCGCCTACAATCAGGCAGCCC
>MWDG01000145.1 GCA_002070455.1 Deltaproteobacteria bacterium ADurb.Bin151 | reverse complement strand
CGCTTCCGGTGGTATTTCAGTTACTTTGGGTTTGACGATCTCTTCCAATGCTTCTAATCGGCGTAGTAGTTTATTGTGTGTCATATATTCCTCCTGTGTTTTTAGATATGGCCTTGTAGCTGCTGATTGGGTCCAACCAGTTCTCACAGGCTTGTTTGAAATCATCGATATCAGCCCGTCCGTCCAGTACAGCGTGATAAAGCCTTGAGATTTCATTCTCCGCCCATTGGTTTTCGGGTGTTGACTTGTAGGATGCTATCCCCCGTGTTTTATAGTCCTCTATAATCTGTTGGCAGGTAGAATGAACCATGTCACACATGAGGGCTTGCAAAGTTGCCCGTTCTGCTTCCGGTGAAACTTCCGAGCAATGATTCTTCTGGGCGGTGTTTAATGCTGGAGGAGCACAATAAAGAGGTGCAGTGGCCTTTGCTTCCCGGTTAACCCTATCGACAATATCGACTTTATCGACAAAAATACCTTTTTCCTGATTTTTGTCATTTTTGTCTATTTTGTCTATAGGTGTTGAAAGCTTAAAATCACGCCATCCCATAGCTACACCTCCTTTTTGAGCGCCGGGTTTATCTGATAGTAGATTGAAGGTCTACCCCGTCTGTCTGCGATATTTGTTTTCTGGGGACTTATAATGTGTCGTTCCACAAGAACATCGAGAGCCTTGGTTAACCGCTCCAGTCTCTTGAACCGGCCTTCGTGCCGTTTTAGAGCCTCCCTCTGTGTAAAATGGTCACTTGACAGGCTGCGCAACCATGTAAAGACAATTTTGGCATCATTAACGGTCTGGTCGCTCCCCATGAGATCAAAAGCAGCTTGAGCGTGACTAATTAGCAGTTCTGATAGATCAAGCGCTTTTTCCATTGTGACTCTTGCAATTATCGAGGTCTGTTCTCCGTGCTCTACCAGATGGAAAATTCCGGCAACGCGAAGCGCCGCGCCCGGCAGTTTAGAAGTCCAATCGCGAATGCTGTGATATTCTCCATCCTCACCCTGTTTGCTTTCGATGTAGGCGGAAAATTGCAACCATGCCGACAAAGCATCCGGATGCAGGGTTACAATCCTTGCCCGTTCCTGACCGCGTTCATCGAA
The DNA here is from genome assembly GCA_002070455.1 of Deltaproteobacteria bacterium ADurb.Bin151. Lineage (GTDB taxonomy): Bacteria > Desulfobacterota > Syntrophia > Syntrophales > Smithellaceae > UBA8904. Next base: position 3,725 of record MWDG01000145.1, on the reverse strand, counting down.
CACAGGGGGGATATTGAGAAGCTTGAAAATCCCATCATTATAGGCTGCTCTGATACCTTCAGGGATGGAAGTATGGCGCGTTACGTCCCGGTGACCTACATTGCTCTTGGGCATCAAATACAGGAATCGAGCCAGCATGCCATTTCCACGGAACCGCGCCTTATTTCCCTGAACAAGATCAGCAATGACTTGTGGTTGAACAGTCAACCCGAAAGTAAGCGCCGGTCGGTGCAAGATAACCAACCGTCCCTGTCGGTCAACCCGTGTCTCCGCTCCTGCATGAGATTGCAAATAAACATTCACATTGGAGCGCCCGTTATTATACAAACCGGCCATGACCTCGAAGGTTCCGCCCTCATCGCTGATCAGGCTGATCCGCTCCTTATGGTCGCACAGTAAGCCCTGCAAGCGCTCCGGCGTCACATCATCCGTCCACAAGCGGGGGGATAGCAATTCTTCCGGGGTATCATTTTCAATATTTATGATTTCCCTCATACAGGCATCGCGAACAGCGGCTTCTGTTTCAGGCTTGGATGCTTTCGCTTTCAGTTGTTCAATGCGTTTTAAATTGATATCCCGCATATGCTTAGACCGAAGAATATCGGTTTTCATGGCGTCGGCTTTTTCTTTTTCCCAATGGGTCAACGGCAGGGTAAGGGCGGTCTTGACGGCAGTTTTACGTGTTCCAGGGTCTGAACCAGAGCACGTCCAGATATTAGTCGGTTCCGTGTATCCCTCGTAAGGAGAGATTTCAAACCGTTTCTGGACACAGGAGGAGATCACCGACAAACCCATCGCCACGGCTAGCGCGGGCGGCGTCTGCGTTGCTTCGCTGACTGCGGCACAATATTTCCCCAAAAAACCCGGCACCATCCCGGCGGATATTTCAGGGGTCTCCATAGAACCGAATAGGACAGGTTCTTCCCATGCCACCGATTGTGTTGCTGGGGTGCTTTGTTCATTTCCGCCGGTGTAAGTCTCCCGGTTGCCTTCGATAGCTTTTCTTATTGTCCATTGTCCATAGGTCGAACCGTCGGCATGATGCTTCTTATCCCACTTCGGTCGGTAAAGGCCGGAAGATCGAAACGCGGTGTCTATAAGGCCCGCGTCATTGTTAAACCAGAAAGCTAAATGCGAACACAAGGCAAGATCGGCTTCTGATTGTGATGGATAATCGGAGTGGTCACCGTTGAACAATGATCTGATAGCGGTCCCATTCTTTGAGGTGAAGGCCCTTTGGAGAATATCTTCAACGCCCATATGTGTCCGTAGTAGCTTTTTTTCTTCCCCTCCCTTGTCTTTGGTTGTCCCAAAAACATCATTGAACACAGCTTCGATAATGTCGGGACGGTTTGTAATCTCTTTCGGGGTTCCCTTGATATGGTCGCCTGTTACTGTGAGATAACGGCCAGACTGATAAATCTCAAAATCGCCATTTTTTCTTCCACCAGCAGGGAGCTTTCCACCGTTGGCAAAGATACGGATTCCCTTTCCAGAAGGCGAAGCCTCTGTGTAAGAATCAACCTTATTGATAACATCCTGTGCCCACGGTGCTATGATCTCAATGCCTTGGTTGACGAATGCCGGACAACGGCAATTATCAAGGTCAATGCCTATAGGCGTTTCCTCTGTGAGGCAAAACCCTATGCCGTCATATTTCCCCCGCCCGGTTTGATAGGCAGACACAGCGGCGGAGAAGTTGGCCCATGTATCGGGTATGGTTGACGCCGCTTTCCGTCCGTTTCTCTGGTAAGGAATTTTGGTCGGCTTGTCTCTTCCTTCTATCTTTTCCTTTTTCCACAGCACCCAATTGTTAGTCTGCTTTAACGTAGCTGGTATGTTTTCAGGTTGGAGATGTCTCATTATTTCACCTCCCCGCTGATGAGGCGCTCGATATCCTCCTCCAGCCAAACGGTTGTCCGTGCGCCTAATTTACGCGGTGCTGGATATTTGCCGGATTTGACGCCGTTCCACCAACTTGATTTACTGATCGGGATTTTTTCGGGAATGATTTGTTTCAAACGAAGTAATCTGCTCATATTGCAACCTCCAAATAATTCAAAGGTTTGCAGATAGAGGCATAAAAAAAGGCCACTATCTTCGTTCGATAGCGGCCATTTGGCGGGTATCACTGACTGTAAAAAGCAGCGGTTTAATGCGGGTTTTTACAGTATCGCTTTATGTAATTTAGTCCAATGTATGCACCGAAACGCAGTTGTCAAGACCTTGTGGCAGACCTTGTGGCAAATTTTTACATATTTTTGAATGATAATACTTTTGCTCCTTGCTTCAGTCCGTCAAGGTAATCCGCCCACGTTTGCATCATTTTTCGCCGTTCTTCTAAATGCTGTGTCCGATTATAGGCGCGGCCCAAAGGGTCTCTTACCGTATGAGCAAGTTGCTGTTCAATGAGATCAAATCTAAATTGCAACACTTCATCAAGAAGCGTTCTTGCCGTTGCCCGGAAGCCATGACCTGTTATGGTATTCTTGTCATACCCCATGCGCCGTAATGCCGCCAGAATCGCATTATTTGACATAGGACGAGCGAAAGATCGACCGGATGGGAACAAGTATTGACCATTCCCTGTTAATGGTTTCAGTTCTTCCAGAATCTTCAAAGCCTGTGCGGATAGTGGAACAATATGAGGTTCTTTCATCTTCATCTTTTTTGCCGGAATATTCCATTGAGCGTTTTCTAAATCTATTTCCGACCATTCCGCTTGACGCAATTCACCCGGACGGACAAAGAAAATGGGTGCAAGTTTTAAGGCGCATTGAACAACAATGCCCCCCTGATAGCCATCAATGGCCCTGAGTAACTCTCCCAATTCAGTCGGGTCTGTGATCGCCGCCATGTGTTTTTGCTGTGCCGGTGGAATTGCTCCCTTCAAATCACCCGAAGGATCACGTTCAGCCCGTCCGGTGGCCACTGCATAGCGGAAAACCTGACCGCAGATGTGCTTTACGCGATGGGCGGTCTCTATTACACCCCTATTTTCAATGCGACGAAGCACTGAAAGCAGTTCCGGAGCCTTTATCTGTGATATGGGGGTTTGACCTATAAATGGAAAAACTTCATTTTCAAGACGCCTAATAACACGGCTGGAGTGGCTTTCCTTCCATGTATTGCGGTATTTATCAAACCATTCCCGTGCTATTGCCTCAAAGGATTCCGCGATAGCAATATTAGCCTGTTTCTGAATTTTACGGGCAACACTTGGATTAATGTTGTTTGCCAGAAGCTTTCTTGCATCCTCATGCCGTTGCCGAGCTTCCCTTAGGGAAACGTCTGGGTAAGAACCCAATGCCAGAAGCTTCTGCTTCCCATCAAATCTATATTTGAAACGCCACAGCTTTCCCCCTGCGGGGGTTACCAGAAGATACAATCCGCCCCCATCAAACAGTGTAATGCTTTTTGATTGCGGCTTAACCTTCTGAACTTTCAAATCTGTCAATGGAATTATACGTTTCGGCATGATTGACCCCCATTTTGGGTATATGTGAAAATTTTTTGGTATATCTTTAGGTATAATATACACCCATAATGAGTATATGTCAATAGATGCCTTTGGACTAAATAAGACAAACGGCAATAAAAAACCCGCTATTTTTAACGGGTTTTCTACTTCTTTGGATTTCTTTGGATTGAAATTTGGTGGGCCCACCTGGGATCGAACCAGGGACCTACCGGTTATGAGCCGGTGGCTCTACCAATTGAGCTAT
>MWDG01000144.1 GCA_002070455.1 Deltaproteobacteria bacterium ADurb.Bin151 | reverse complement strand
TACTAACAATGGTGGATAACCGCACCAACTTTGCAAAGGATATTTCCTTTATCCTGCGGCGGGACTACGGCGACAGGCTGCGAGTATTTCAAACGGAAATCCCCCTGTCCATCCGGGCGGCTGAAACAAGCGCGCAGGGAAAAAGCATATATGCGTTTGACCCGCACGGAATAGCTGCCAAAGCCTATCAAGCCTTTACAAAGGAGGTGCAGGACATTGGCGAAAAACGACGTGCGAAACAGCATCAAGCTGACCTCAGTAGATGAACTTTTTTCCACAGAGGAGAGCCGCGCAGATAGCCAACGAGAAAAGGTGCTGGAAATTCCTCTTTCGGAAATCAGCGATTTTCCCAACCACCCTTTTAAAGTGAAAGCGGATGAAGCCATGCTGGAAATGGCCGATAGCGTAAAACAGTACGGTGTTTTAGTCCCCGGCCTTGTGCGACCGAAACCGGATGGCGGCTATGAAATGGTTGCCGGACACCGGCGCAAAAAAGCAAGTGAGCTTGCAGGCAAGGAAACAATGCCCTGTATTGTCCGTGAATTAGACGACGATGCCGCCACAATTATCATGGTTGACAGCAATCTACAACGGGAAAGCATACTGGCGAGCGAAAAAGCCTTTGCCTATAAGATGAAGCTGGAAGCCATGAAACGTCAGGCAGGTAGGCCAAGTAAAGAAAATTCTACCCAAGTTGGGCAGGATTTAAAGGGAAAGTATTCCGTTGAGATTTTAGGCGAGCAAGTTGGTGAAAGCAGAAATCAAATACAACGATATATTCGCCTCACTGAACTCATGCCATCGCTTCTTGAAATGGTGGACGAAAAGCAGATTGCTTTTAATCCGGCTGTGGAGCTTTCCTACTTAGCCGAAAAGGAACAGCAGGAACTATATAACACCATGAAGTCGGAGGACTGCACCCCGTCTTTAGCACAGGCGCAGAGGATGAAAAAGCTCAGTCAGGACGGCAGGCTAAGTGTAGATGTCATCTTTTCCATTCTTACCGAGGAAAAGCCCAATCAAAAAGAAAAACTCAATATCCAGCGTGAACGCATCGACCGCTTTTTCCCTAAGAACTTTACCGAGAAGCAAAAGGAGGACTTGATTGTCCAGCTGCTGGAAAGCTGGTATAAGAAGCGGCAGCGGGAACAGGAACGATAAAACAAAATATGATCGTGACACATGGCAATTCGTTCTCATGAATGAGGACGTTTTTTTATGCCCTTTTTGAAAGGAGGTGCTTCCATGTACTTTACAGAAGGGCGGCTGCGCGCATACGAGCGCATAATGCAGGAAAAACCGAAGCATGACCATGAGCTTTCTGCAAAACCAGTGAGGGATGAGGATTGTAAGCAATGCCGATACTTTGACAAGCATAGTGGAAAATGCAGCAAAGAAAAATGTGTCATACCTGATGATTAGCAGGCAAATATTTTACACCAGGGGGGTAGTCTGTCCTTTTGCTTGTAGGTGTCGCGCAGCGGCTTTTCGGTTTCCCCCTCCCCACACCCCTCCCCTAAAATTTTACCAGCCGAAAAAGAAATATATATGTCTTTCGGCTGGTAATACCGTGAAATTCATGTAGAAAGGAGCCCTTTATGAAACAAACAACACAAAAGAAACCCAAAACCTTCCGTACCCTGATCCGGCGAATCCATATCAGCCACAAAACAGTAAGGGAGGAAAGTAATGAGCCTGCTGCAAGGAGGAAAAACGAAAAGCAGGAAAACCACTCTCTTTTCTTTTTCGGCCAGTAATGGTTCTCTCTGTGAAAACATAGGGAGCTTTTTAATTCATCACAACGGAAGGAGGCAAAAAGAGTTTGAAGATATTGAAAAACCGGATATTTCTAAGCGCCCTCTGCATCATTGTGGCAGCAGTCGTTTCCTTTGTGCTTCTGCCAAGGTTTTACGAGAATAAGGACGCAACCGTCATGGTTCTGCGGGCGACGCAGGACATCCCGTCAGGAACCAGGATAGAGGATAAACACCTTGTACAGATGGAGGTTGGAAAACTCGGCCTGCCGGAAGGTGTCATCAACGACAAGTCCCAAATTGTCGGTAAAATCGCACAGACCGACATTTTCAAGGAGGACTATTTTTCCCAAAAAAAGCTCGGCGAATATCTTGCCGATGAAAAGCTAGACCATATAGCCAAAAACAATCAGCGCCTTATCACCATCAGCGTACCAAGCATCGCTGCAGGGCTTTCCTCCCATTTGCAAAGCGGTGATATCGTGACAGTGGCCGTGTTTATAACTAAGACATCCGACGGTCAAAGCGCCTCTCCACAGGTAATCCTGTATCCCGAACTGAAAGGACTGGAGGTTTACAGTGTGGAAAATGCCCGTACACAAAGCACTGCTCAAGTCCGGGAGCAACAAGCGGAAGGCCAGTCATCCTCCGGTGACCCCGTACCTAAAGCCGTAACCCTGGTTGCCACCGAAGCCCAGGCCACAAAGCTCATCGAAGCCGAATATACGGGAAAATTGCATCTAATCTTTGAGAAAAGGGGTGCAAGCCATGAGCGGTAAAATCATTGCCGTTTGGGGAGGCAGCAATAGCGGGAAAACCACCTTTTCGGTGAATCTAGCCTGCGCCCTTTCCACCCGTGACCGTCTGGTGGGCCTTATATCCTCCAATTTGACTTACGGAGATCTGCAAATCTTTTTCGGCCAGAGCGTTCCTCCCCAAAAGGGACTGTTTCAGGCTTTGAATGAGGATAATCCCAACATCGGAGAGAAATTTACGGAATACAGGGAAATCAAAAATTTGTTTTTCCTGTCCACACCCACCCACTATACCGGGCTTCTCTGCGATGCCGTTACTCTCCGGGAAACGGAACGGATGATGAATGCCGCATCCCTGGTTTTTGATATTCTCATCGTGGATGGAGCCGGAGAGGTAACCAATCCGGTATCCGGCGTGGGACTGTGGTTGTCCGAAAGGATATATACCCTGCATAAGCCGTCCGTGGCGGCGCAAATGTGGCATGAAGGCGTTTCGGATTTTGTACGGGAGCTGCATATTGCCGACAAGCAGACCCATATCCTACAGCTCCCCAATGGCGAGTTTGATGACAAGACCTATCGAAGCATGACGGAACTTCCTTTTGCTTATGAGCTGCCCTATATAAAACGGGCAGGTGAACTGGAAAACGCCGGGACGCCTATCTATTTCTTTCAAGACAGAACATGCAGGCGCTACGGCAAGGTACTGGAGCAAATAGCAAAGGAAATCTGCGGGGGTGAAGCATCGTGAACAACAGGTTTTCCGTCAACGACCTGATTTACCGGGCCAACAAGCGGCGCTCCGACAGCGGAGAAAGCAATTTGGAAGCCCAGGACTACGGCGAAATTCTGGATAAGCTGCAACGGATCATAGCCAAAAACCATTCCGCAGAACTAGCACAGGTGCTGTATTCGGAAGAAGCCGAGGGCAAGCTCAAGGACCTGATCATGCGCTACCTGAACAGTGAGCATATGGTGGCAAAGGGCATTCAGAACATTTCCGAGCTGGTGGATATGATCTACGATGATATGGCCGGCTTGGGGCTTTTATCCCCCTACCTCCAGGACAGTGACGTGGAGGAAGTTAACGTTAACGGCTATAACGGCATCTGGGTGCTGTACAAGGACAAAAAGGTGCGGCTGTCAAACACCTTCGGCAGTCCGGAGGCTTGCGCCAACATCGCCAAAAAAATGAGCCGGTTCGGGAATGTTATATTGGACGGCAGCAAGCCCATCGGAGACAGCTTTATCGCGCGGGGCATCCGCATGTCGGGAGCCATTGAGCCTTGTGTCGATCCCGATGCCGGAGCCATCGCTTCGATCAGAAAGCAAAAGCCATCCTACATCACAAGGGAAAACCTCATCGGCTGGGAAACAGCCACGCCGGAGGAATTAGACCTGCTTACGCTCTGCGTCAATAATGGCATATCGGTGGCCATTGCCGGAGCCACCGGCAGCGGGAAAACCTCTGACATGGGATATATTTTGAGCTGCATCTCAAAGGACAAAAGGATAATTACAATTGAAGATACCCGTGAATTGACCCTGGCGCAGTTTGATGATAACAATGTGATGGTAAACGACGTAATTCATCTTCTCACAAAGGAAGAACCCAACCCCATTACCATGCTGGATTTGTTGAAGCTCTCCCTGCGGCTTCATCCCACCGTTCTTGTTCCCGCCGAAATGAGAGGAAAAGAAGCCTTGACGGTGCAGGAGGCCGGACGGACGGGACACACCATCGTCAGCACGCTGCACGCCAACAGCGCCAGAGCCGCTTATGACAGAATTCTTACCATGTGCCTGGAGGCCGGGACCTCCCTGTCGGAGGAAAGACTCTTGAAAAACATCGTGGAAGCCTTTCCCATCATGCTTTTCAAAATGCAGCTCCCCGACAAATCCCGTAAATACATGGAAATCTTTGAAGCCACGGGGGTAAAGGACGGCGAGGTCACCGGCAGCACCCTTTTCAAATTTGCGGTAGACCACTATGAAAAGGATGAAGCCGGAAGGATTACAAAGGTCGTTGGAAGCCACCGGCGTATGGAGAACATCTCTCCCGCTCTTGCCGAGCGACTGCTGGTTAATGGCGTTGAACTAACAGAGATCCGCCGTTTTGCGGGCAACGGGTACAGACCGGAAGGAGGTTAGCAATGAGCATTCAAATATACCTTATCCTGGTATTTGCTCTCATCAGCGTGTCGCTTTTCCTCCTGTTGGAACTGAACCCCTTTACAGCAGAGCAGAGCCCGCTGAAAAAACGACGTCTATACCTGGCGGGGGCAAAGCTGAAAATCACCGAGCGGATTGCCATCCGGTTTCAAACCCTGTTCAGGCAAACTGGATGTACTCAAAAGAAATATTTAGTTATGACAGGCGCGTCAGTAGCAGGCGGATTTTTGGCCGGGCTTATGCTG
>MWDG01000143.1 GCA_002070455.1 Deltaproteobacteria bacterium ADurb.Bin151 | reverse complement strand
GGATTCATTTACCTGGTGGCCATCATGGACTGGTACAGCCGTTATGTCCTGTCCTGGGAGATTTCCATTACCCTGGATACCGGCTTCTGCATCGACGCCATGAAGCAGGCGCTTCAATTTTCACAGCCGGAGATCATGAACACCGATCAGGGGGTTCAATTTACCAGTACGGCGTTTATCGGCCTATTGGAAGACAAAAACATCAGAATCAGCATGGACGGCAGAGGCCGGGCCTTCGACAACATTTTCGTTGAGCGTCTCTGGCGCAGTGTCAAATACGAGGAAGTTTACCTTCATCAATACACAACGGTTCCCGATGCCAGATGTCACCTGGAGCGATACTTCCGGCTTTACAACAACGAGCGGCTCCACGAGTCTCTGGGTTATCGGACCCCTTATGAAGTTTATTTCAAAGAGCAGACCGGATGCTATGAACCAAAAGTGGCCCTGGCATTTTAACAAACAACCGGCAATGGCGTCGTTACCCACAGCCCTCTCTCCGCCATGCTCCGCGGAAGGGCTGCTCCGAGATGGCTGTGGATAACGCCAGTTCCCGATGATGACATCATCCGGAAGAAGAATTAACCTTTAACCGTGCAGACATGTCGAATGCACCTTAAACCAGCATGTTTTCTGTCTTGACAATGGGGAGGGGCTCACCTTTAATGCTCATCAACCTCTTGACCCGTTCATGGATGAGAGGGTCTTCCCGTAATGTGCGCACAAGTTTCTTCTGAACGGCTTCAAACATCTCCAAACTGCTGCGGCTCAGCTTCAACATGTTCTTTACAGAATCTGGAACGTCCTCAACCCGTTCCAGTAGATTGTTGAAGTATTTACGGTGGTGAAGCTTCCTTTTTTCATAGATCGCGCCTACTTCCATTAATAGACCGGACATCTTGTTTTTCATCTTGACGCCTGTCCGAACGACCATATTCCTGTAACGCAATATTCGACGCAACTCCCGCATCTCCTCTGAAAGCATATGGCATTCAGGTAGTAAATTGACCCGCAGTAGATCAGCTATTTTCTCCGCATCGCCACGATCGTTTTTCTTCTTCGCCGCCGTAATCGCCTTGAGCATCTCGGGATGGGCTACTTTCAGGTCAACGGCATGGGGTTTTAGAAAATCATAAACCCACCCGGTAAACAGGGTTGCTTCCATCGCGCCCAGCCAAGGACCAGGAAGGCCCGCCATCCATCTAAAAAGAGTCTTACGATCTGCTGCTACTTTCCCCTCTTGTATAACTTTCCCGTCAACCTGCTTTACGCAATACGAAATTGTCTTCTTGTGAATGTCCAATCCTATGTAGTATAATCTTTCCATGGAAGCCTCCTTTGGTAAATTGATTTCGGACGGTACTGCCGATCCGACCGCTTATTGCTATCAATACCACAGGCGGCTTCCTCTTTTAATGGGAGCTTATACATTCTAACAAAGCAGTGACAATCATTTATGTATTTAATTGCCAGAGGAATATCTGCATCCACTCTTGCGCAGGCGAGGGCTCGTGCTTATATTTGCGCCTTGACAGGGGGCAAATTTTTAAGCGATAGTCAGCCCGCTTTAAAAAAGGAGTTTTGCTGTTTCTTTCAATAAATAAGGCATTGTGCACAAGCCGGTTCCCATCATTGGCGGCGGATACCTGCTCCCGGGAAATCAGCCCCGCACAGGCATTTAAGGGTATAGTGTGAAAAAAATTTTTCATTTATCTTGCCTTGCATACCTGAAAAATCTTTTCTTGTGCGCAGCAGTCATCATCGCTCTGACACAAGGCATGGCCGTTGCCGCTGAAAAATATCCTCCGCACAGGGGGACGGCCGTCAACGATTTTGCCGGAGTTATTGATGCGGCAAACGCGGCTAAAATGGAATCTCTGGCGCGTGAAATCCTCCAGAAAACAGGGATGTCGGTTGTTGTTGCAACAATGCCGGAACTCGGACCGGCAGATGAAATCAATCTTTATGCAACCGGCCTGTATCAAGCCTGGGGCATCGGAAAAAAAGGCGAAGATAAAGGCGTCCTGATTTTTTTAGCGGTCAAGGAAAGGAAGATCCGGATTGAAACCGGCTATGGTGTCGAAGGCGATCTGACGGACGGCATTGTCGGCCTGATTCTGGACCGGTACGTTGTGCCTCACCTCAAGGCCGGCAATACCGGCAAGGCCCTCTATAACGCCATGTATTCCTGCGGCGTTGTTGTTGCCAGCAAATCCGGCGTGACATTGACCGGCGTTGATGTCCCCTACCGGACACCTTCAAGACCCGGGAACCAGGGATTGAATGTCTTTGCCCTGATCTTTATTGTGGTAGCGGCAATCCTGCTTCTGGGCACACGAACCGGGCGGGAGATACTCCCGTGGCTTCTACTCATGCTGGTTACAAACAGCGGCCGGGGAGGTGGCGGCGGTTTCGGAGGCGGATTTGGCGGTTTCGGAGGCGGAATGAGTGGCGGCGGCGGTGCCGGCCGTAGTTTTTAAAAACATTGTGAAAGGTGGATAAAATGGCAAAGATACCGGATCAGCTTCAGGACATTCTTACCGGTTTAAGCCGCGATTACCAGCAGGTGTTTGGGAAAGATCTGATTTCACTGATGCTGTATGGAAGCGCCGCATACGGTTACTACGTGAAAGGAAAATCGGATATCAATGTACTGGCTGTCTTAACCCCGGAAGGCATCGACCACCTGGAAGATGGGTTCCCCCTGGTTGAAAAATGGAGAAAACGCAATGTGGCCTTGCCGCTGGTGATGACAAAAAATTTTATTGCCTCATCTCTGGATTCTTATCCCATCGAATTTCTCAATATGAAAAACAAATCCGTTCTGATTTACGGTGAAAATGTTCTGGAGCCTTTAACCATCAGGCCGGAAGACGTGCGTCTGCAAATCGAGAGGGAATTGCATTCCAAAATCCTTTTGCTTCGAGAAGGTTACCTGGAATCCGCCGGATCGGCCCGTCACCTGAGAAGCCTCATCCAAAAATCATTTTCGGCCTGTATCGCCATCTTTAACGCCATGCTATATTTAAAGCAGGGGGAGGCTCCCCTGGATAATAGGGATACCATCAGGGAAATGAACAGGGTCTTTACAATTGATGCAAATGTTTTTATGCTGTGCATGGAAATCAGGCAGAGTACAGACAGGCTTTCCGGCAAAGAAGTAAAGGATCTTTTTAAACAGTACATGCGGGAAGTGGAGAAGCTTTTTCACATCATAGATGTTTTAGAACCAACTAACTAAATGGAGGACGGGAGAATGTCATCTGGGAAAAAAATCATCATCGTATTGGCGGTCATTGCATTTCTGGCAATTTCTTTATATTCACTGGTTGCCGGCAATTACAACAGATTTGTGAAGATGGATGTCGGAATCAAGGCGGCCTGGTCACAGGTGGAAAATCAACTGCAGCGCCGTTATGATCTGATTCCCAACCTGGTGGAAACGGTAAAGGGCTATGCCAAGCAGGAAAAAGATGTTCTGGTTGAAGTCACCAACGCACGCTCGAAAGTGGGTGGGGCCGGAACTGTCCCCGATAAAATAGCGGCCAACAATGAACTGTCCAGCGCCCTGAGCCGCCTGATGGTTGTTGTGGAAAGATATCCCGACCTGAAATCCAATCAGAATTTTATGAAGCTGCAGGATGAACTGGCGGGAACGGAAAACAGGATTGCCGTGGAAAGAATGAGATATAACGACGCGGTGAAAATCTATAATCAGGAAATCAGGACATTCCCGGCAAACATCATAGCCGGAATATTCGGCTTTAAAGAAGCCGCCTTCTTCGAGGCGCCCAAAGAAGCCAAGGCCGCTCCGCAGGTAAAATTTTAGTGTAGTGTTTCAGTGAAATCTTTACACTCATGTCATTTCGACTGAAGGGAGAAATCTTAATAAATCCGGCATATAAAAAAGATATCTCCCGCTGGTCGATATGACAATCTAACAATGAAGCACTACAATAGCTATTTTTATAATTGAAAAAGCAAAAGCCCTGAACGTTTTCTGAGCGTTTAGGGCTTTCTTATGAATTTATATGCCAAGTTGCATTCAAAGGATAACGCGGCGGCAAGGAGGAGGATCCACAGGCGTATTATTGACGCGTGACCTTTAGGTCATACGTCGAGGAAGCCGACCCCCTTTGAGGGGGCACGCGACGAAGCCAACAAAGTTAGCCGCAGACCATATGCGCATTCCGCAAGGAAGCGCAAAAAGAGACAAGTCCTTCCCTATCGGTAGTTGCCATTCTGAAAATGGCAACTACATGCGCTTTGGCATCACTTGGCAATCAGTCCGCCGTCCACCACCATAATATGTCCGGTCATGAAGGCTGAAGCCGGAGAGGCCAGAAACACGGCGACCCCTTTGATGTCATCCATTTCCCCAACGCGCCTGAGCGGTATTTCGTTGACCATCGCATCGCGAATCGGTTTGAATTCCGGTTTGTCGATGTAAGCCATCATATCCGTGTGGAAGAAACCCGGCGCGATGGCGTTTACGCGAATATGATGGGGGGCCAGCTTCACGGCGAGATTCATCGTCAGGAGATTGATTGCCGCCTTGGTGGAGTTGTAGGGCACAGCCGGATGGGCTTCTTCCAGTGATCCGCGGAAGGCCATGACGGATGAAATGTTGATGATATTGCCTCCGCCCTGCTCTTTCATGATGCGGGCGATTTTCTGCGTGAGAATCCAGACGCCGCGAACATTGACATTAAAAAGCTGGTCCCATTTATCCAGCGGGAAGTCCAGCGTGGGGGCACCCCAGGTTGCACCGGCGTTATTGACCAGAATATCGATGTGGCCGAATTTTGCCACGGCTTCGGCAAGCATGGCGTCAATGGCTTCTTGTTTTGCCATATCACAGGCAATTGCCAGTGCTTTGACTTTCTGGGTTTCCTCCAGTTCCTTTGCTGTTGCTTCGAGATTTTTCATTTTCCGGGATGTCAGGATGATATCGGCGCCTGCTTCCGCAAGTCCCGTGGCGATGAAT
>MWDG01000142.1 GCA_002070455.1 Deltaproteobacteria bacterium ADurb.Bin151 | reverse complement strand
CATAACCGCGGCAAAAAGGGTGATGACGCCGAGATCCATGTAAAACGGATGCGCGTTGATTCCCAGGAGTGCGCCTCGAACACCGTCCACCGTGTAACTGAGGGGATTGATTTTCACCAGTCCATGCAGCCAGGAGGGCAGTCTTTCATCTACCGGGAAGAGGGCGCCGGAAAGGAAAAAAAGCGGAAAAATCAGAAAGGCGGAAATGACCTGGAACCCTTCCAGACTTTCCAGGAGCGAACCCAGGGCCAGGCCCAGCGACACCAGGGCGACCGACGTGATGAACAGGATCAGCAGGGCCGGTGGAATACCCCAGGGATTTACCGAGGGAAAAAGAAAAGAAAACGCAAACAGAATGGCCACCTGGAGCAGGACATCGGTGCATCCCCCCAGCACTTTTCCCAGAAATATGCTTATGCGCGTGACGGGCGCAACCAGCACGGCCTTGAGCACATCGAGTTTCCGGTCCCAGATGATGTACAGTCCAAAAAAAACGGAACCGAAAATCACCGACATGGTCAGCACGCCCGGGTAAATGTAATCCCGATAGTTGACGGAACCTACAGAGAGGCTGGCGCCAATGCCGCTGCCGAACAGGAAAAGCCACATCAGCGGCTGGACGATACTCGAGACAATGCGGCTTTTTTCGCGCCAGAAGACCTTGAACTCCCGCCACCACACGGCGGTAACGCCCAGGAGTTCTCTTTGCACGTTGAATGATCTCATCTCTTTATTTCCCCCGTTGTTTATACCGGGCAATGGTTTCGATCCAGCTTCCGCCGTTCTCTGCGTTGTCCTCACGGATATCGCGGCCGGTGAGTTTGATAAAAACATCGTTGAGCGTTGGCTTTCTCATCTCGACGCTTCTGACGTCCCGGATCAGGGCTAGAAGTCCGGCCAGGTGAAGGTGCGCCGATTTCATGGTGATTTCTGTCGTTTCACCGGCTGTTTTTATCTCTGATACATAAGGCAGGGAACGGATTTGATCCAGCGGAGGATTCGGCGCATTGATCGCGACAATATCCCCGCCCATCCGGTCGATCATGTTGCCGGGCGTGTCCAGGGCGATGATCTTTCCTGCGTCAATAATGCCGATGCGGTCGCACATGAGCTGCGCTTCTTCCATGTAATGCGTGGTGAGCACCACGGTGGTTTTTTCCTTTTGCGCCATTTTGCGGATATATTCCCATGTACGGGCGCGTGTCTGGGGGTCGAGCCCCAGCGTCGGTTCATCCAGGAACAAAACAGCCGGGCGGTGCAAAAGGCCGCGCGCCAGTTCAAGCCTGCGCCTCATCCCGCCTGAGTAGGTTTTGGTCAGATCATCGGCACGTTCCCTGAGATCAACCAGTTCAAGCATCTCTTCGATCCACCGGTTTCGCTCCCGTGCCGGTATGCCGTAGAGGCGCGCGTGAAGCTGCAAATTTTCACGGCCGGTGAGAATCGTGTCCAGCGTTGGGTCCTGAAAAACGATGCCAACGTTCTGACGGACCTGTGTCGGATGTCTGACGATATCAAATCCGGCGATAATGCCGGTGCCGGAGGTGGGGCGGATGATG
This sequence comes from Deltaproteobacteria bacterium ADurb.Bin151, assembly GCA_002070455.1. Classification (GTDB taxonomy): domain Bacteria; phylum Desulfobacterota; class Syntrophia; order Syntrophales; family Smithellaceae; genus UBA8904. The sequence goes on along the minus strand of MWDG01000142.1, from coordinate 3,449 downwards.
GTGCAGAGCATCCCGATGGTCGTCGTCTTGCCGGCGCCATTGGGGCCGAGGAGTCCGAAAATTTCACCCTCATCAATCGTCAGATCAATTCCGCGGACCGCACGGATTTTGCCGAATGTTTTCGTCAGGGATCGGATTTCAATAATAGCCATATTCGCAGAGAAGGAACCGCATCAGGATTATTCAAATTTAATCGCCCCGGGCCAGAGGTAATAAAAGCCGGCCCCGGCCTGCAATATATCCGGCAAGGCAATGTGAATCGCCGACAGGTGAACGCTTTCAGCAAATGCACCCGGCGTGTGATAATAATTGTCGTCCGGAACGGACTGTTTTCTGTAAACGACCACCCTGGCGTCTTCAGTCAGGCCGGCCATTTTTCTCGTTTCCCGGACAGCGTCACTGACATACCCGATTTTGTCAATCAGGTTCAGGTGCAGCGCTTCATCGGCGGTAAAGACACGGGCCGTTGAAACGGTATTGAGCTGCTGTGCATCCATCTTGCGGTGCTGCCGGACGAGACCGGTGAATCGTTTCGCGAACTGATCGACCGTATTTTGCATCATGATTTTCTCTTCACGGCTTGATTCACGGAAAGGCGATCCCATATCCTTGTTTTTACCCGATTTGCTGATTTCCACATCCAGGCCGATTTTACCCATCAGTCCCACCGCTTTGGGGCGCATGAAAATAACCCCCACCGATCCGGTGAGCGTTGTGGGGTGTGCCATGATCAAATCCGCCGGCAGTGAAATATAATAAGCGCCGGAGGCGGCGGAATCCATCATGATGACGGAAACCTTGTTGCCGGTTTTCTCCTTGTAGGAAACAATCTCGTGGTAAAGCATGTCGCTTGCCGTCACCGTCCCGCCGGAAGAGTTGATTTTCAGGATGACGGCTTTGATTTTAGAATCGTCCCGGGCCTTGTTGAGTTGGGCTACAACCTGTTCTACCGTGCCCGGTTTTGAGCTGAGCAGTCCTGTTTTGGGCGAAGCGGAAATCATTCCGTTTACCGGGATCATCAGAATTTTGTCTTCCCCTTTTCCTTCCAGCGTAAATTCCTTGAGGGGGTCCTCCGTTGTATCGAGAATGTTGATCCTGGGAGTGGAACAGGCGCCAAGCAGTAATAATACACAGAAGGCTGCCAGTATGGAGAAATTTTTCATGGGTTTTCCTTTCCCTGCATGTTCAGTTACCTCGCCAGTTTTAAAATAAACTTCATGAATTTTCCGCCGCGCGGCGCGGCGATATCCACCGCATCGGTAAGATTGTAGCTGCGCAGAATGCTTTTGGTGTGGGAGAAAGTATCAAAACTGTATTTTCCGTGGTAACAACCCAGACCGCTTGAACCGACCCCGCCGAAGGGCAGGTGATGAGAGACGATGTGCATGATGGTATTGTTGACGGCGCCTCCCCCGAAGGATGTTTCACGAATAATCTTTTTGCGGATGTTTTTGTCATTGACAAACATATACAGCGCAAGCGGTTTGGGACGTTTGTTTATTTTGTCGATTATGTCATCAAGACTGGAATAGGGGATGACAGGCAGTATCGGACCGAATATTTCCTCCTGCATGATCTTGTCTTTCCAGTCGGCGGGAGATAAAATCGTCGGCTCAATGTAGCGGTCCGCCGCGCTGGTTTTTCCTCCGTAAACCATTTTGGAGAAGTCGAGCAAAGACATCAGGCGCTGGAAATGGCGGTCGCTGATAATACGGCAGTACCGCGGGTGGGCGGAGGCATCTTCGCCATAAAATTTTTGAATCGACTTGATGAGTGCGGCAATAAAAGCGTCCTTAACGGTTTCATGAACCAGAACATAATCAGGTGCAATGCAGGTCTGACCTGCATTCATGAATTTGCCGAAGCTGATGCGTTTCGAAGCGGTGTGGAGATTTGCGCTTTCATGGACAATCGCCGGGCTTTTCCCGCCCAGTTCCAGCGTGAGCGGCGTGAGATTTCTGGCCGCTGCGGCCATCACCTCTTTTCCCACGGGGACGCTGCCGGTGAAAAAAATGTAATCAACCGGAAGTTCCAGCAGCGAACGTGTTTCTTCCACACCACCCTGAGCAACGCAAATATATTCCCTGGGAAATGCGGTATGAATGATTCTTTCGATTACAGCCGCTGTGTGAGATGACCATTCCGATGGTTTCAGAATGGCCGTGTTTCCTGCGGCGATTGCCCCGACAAGAGGCATCATCAGAAGCTGAAAAGGATAATTCCAGGGTGCGATGATCAGTGTTACACCGAAGGGTTCCTTGTAAATATAGCTTTTAGAGGGCATCAGGAAACCGGGTGTAGGAACTTTTTCGCGCGCCGCCCAATCACGGATATTACTGACGGCGTTTTTGATTTCATCGTAGATGCCGGATATTTCCGTGGCATAAGCGTCCGTTTCTTCCTTGTGCAGATCCGCGAAAACGGCGGCACAAATGTCTTTCTCATGCGCGAAAATGGTTTCCTGCAGTTTTTTCAATGCATCAATCCGGAATCCGATCTCGCGCGTTTTTCCGGAATGAAAAAAAACTTTTTGTGACTGATATAAATTTTGAATCGCAGGATTTACCATTTTTTACCTCAGGATAAGGGGTGACGGGCGTTCCGGAATACAGGATAACCGGATGTTCGCAGTATAAGCACAATGAAGGGATGTGTCAAGTTCTGCGTCCGGACAGCTGTCCATAAAATACGTATTTAATCAATATCTTGCGAATGCTTAAAAAGCAGGCCTTAAGGCCTCAACAGCCTGTTGCCCAAACGATATCCCTTTGAGCGGCCATTGAAGGCGTTTTTTTATAAATCAAAGCGCAGCGAAAGATCAGTAATGACAACTGTTTGAGCCGCAGGCGAGTTTTGTCATTACCTTTCGCAAGCTTTAGATTTATTCAAAACGCTTTCAGGCAAGCGAAAAGGATATTTGGGCAACAGACCTTCAAAATTTGATCTTTCGTAAACAATTTGAATTGATAAAATGACCTCCCGGTGCTACATTACCGGGCGCAGTATTTTACCGGAAGGAGATCTAATTTATGGAACACACTCATGAAATCGAGCAGATGTGCCTAGTCGCCAAGGGCGCCAAAAACGGCCCGGCCCCCATCCCTCAGGAGGGCAGGTGGACGCAGGTGAAGGAGATTAAAGATATCAGCGGTCTTACCCACGGTGTCGGGTGGTGTGCGCCTCAGCAGGGTGCCTGCAAACTGACGCTTAACGTGAAAAATGGCATCATTGAGGAAGCGCTGGTCGAAACACTCGGATGCACCGGCATGACCCATTCCGCAGCCATGGCCGCCGAAATATTGCCGAATAAAACCATTCTGGAAGCGTTGAATTCAGATCTTGTCTGTGACGCGATCAACGTGGCCATGAGGGAAATCTTTCTTCAGATTGTTTACGGACGATCGCAAACAGCCTTTTCTGAAGGAGGGCTTCCCATCGGGGCAGGTCTT
>MWDG01000141.1 GCA_002070455.1 Deltaproteobacteria bacterium ADurb.Bin151 | reverse complement strand
AACACCATGAATGGATTTGTCCCCGTTCAGATCGTGGATCAGTTTCAACAGATCTGCTTCGGTCGCGTCCGCGGATAGCCTGTATTCCCGGGAAAGAAATCCCACTTCTTCACAGGCCTTGGCTTTGCGCCCCACATAGACCTGCGAGGCCGGATCTTCGCCGACGAGAATAACAGCCAGGCCTGGCACCAGGCCGGTGGTTTCCTTTAACGCCAGGGCATCCTCCCGCAGTTGCAAACGAATGTCCTTTGCTATCTTGTTGCCATCAATAATTCTGACCATGGAATACTTCACTCCTTGGTAGTTTCACAATAAAATATCCCCCTCGATTCATGGTTTATAAAATCGAGGGGGCTTATTGTTAAATGACCTTCAATGTACTTTTTACTTTGCTTCAGAATATTTCTTTATTAATTCGATAATCTGAGGAATGTTAGCCTCAGGAGTTTTACCTGAATAAATGTAACGGACAACCCTGTTCTTGTCGATGAGGACGGATGTGGCAATTTTGTGCGGAGCCCCCACTAAATTGCCTATCGTAAAATCAGGGTCAAGCAGGATGATGGAACCGCTGCTCTTCTGCTTGCGCTTTGCAATCTGCTTAATCATGAAATTCGGCACGGCACTGTCCTTCAGGTTGCCTATACCCAACCCGGCATACTTCTTTTCAGCCTTAAGCCGCTCAACATCCTTATTGGCTTTCAATGCAGCAGTTACATGATCATTATCATCTGTTGAGCTTGAACTGGCGTATACCATGTACACAACCTTGCCGGCGAATTCCGGTGAACTGAGGCTGTATACCTTATCATTGAGTGCATCATTTAGTTTGAAATCGCCAATTTTGTCCCCCACTTTCAACGAAGCAGCATAAGATGTAAAAACGAACAACGATAAAACCAGTAAAATCGCAACAGAAAACTTTTTCATTTTGCCCCTCCCTTTGTGCTCCATTAATTTTTTTAACACTAACCTATGGATGAACTTCCATTTTCATCCCGTTTGGGAGCGGAGTATATGGCAAAATCAACCCTCTGGCAAGCAAAAAAAACAAAAAACAGATTTATCCTCTCTTGAAAAAATGATTTTTCTTTGCTAGATTGAATTCAAAATGTTCAGGGAGACTGCAAAAACAATTAATCTTGCACGACTGTTCAACGAATCTGTCCATCGCCATGCTGACCGTCCTGTCCTGATCGCGGATGATCGCCGTATTACATACAGGCAACTGCATCGGGCCGTATCTTTAGCCGCAAAAATCTTAAAAGATCTGGGAATGAAAAAAGGTGACAAGGTCGGCTTAATGCTTCCGAATGTCCCGGAATTCTTCTATTATTGCTTGGCTGCCATCCGGTCCGGAGCCGTCGTCGTTCTGCTCAATACGTCATCCACACCGGCTGAACTGCTCTACCTTCTGAACAACAGTGACGCAAAAATTCTCATCGCCCAGGAACCCGGCGAAAAAAGATTCCGAGAAATTCAGGATCAGCTTGAAACCTGCCGTGTCCTGCACACCATCCATCCCGGACAGATATCGGCAGATACCTCAACGGAAAGTTCAGGAGATCCCGAAGAACCTCCCGCAACCGATATTGATCCAGATGACCCGGCCATGATGATCTACACGGCCGGTTTGACCGGCAAACCTCTGGGGGCAGTGCTCACGCACCGCAATCTTTGCGCAGAGCTCAACATGATTCAGCCGATTTTCCGCAGAGAGCCGGATGACGTCGGCCTTTGCCTGATCCCCCTGTTTCACTCCTTTGGAGCCACTGTAAACATGCTCAACGTTATCCAGGCAGGCTGTTCCACCGTCATGATGGACCGCTTAACCATGGACAGTCTTTTTTCCACAATAGAAAAAAACAGAATAACCTATATCTGTGCTGTGCCCCGTCTCTATATTGGCATGGTCTTTTACGATAAAGCAGAAAAACATGATGTAAGTTCATTGAGGCTTTGCGTCACCGGGGGGTCAGCTATGCCTCCTGAGTTTATCCCTCTTTTTGAACAGAAATTCGGCGTGCGCATTCTGGAAGGCTACGGCCTGACGGAAGCATCGCCCGCGTGTTCTTTCAACCGGATTGAATTTGCTGCAAAACCCGGTTCCATTGGTTCTCCGCTCAATGGTATTGAAATCAAAATTGTCGACGAAGCAGGCCGCGAACTGCCGACAAATCAAATTGGCGAACTCATCATCCGGGGCGAAAATGTAATGAAGGGCTATTATAAGGATGATGCCGCCACGGCGGCGGTGATCAGGGACGGCTGGCTTTATACCGGCGACCTGGGCAGAATGGACGAAGACCACTATATTTTCCTGACCGGTCTTAAGAAAAGAATGATTATTACCAGCGGGTTCAATGTCTATCCGCGTGAGGTGGAAACCGTGCTGAACATGCATCCGGCGGTAAAAGAATCGCGGGTAGTCGGTAAGGAAGATTTAATGCGCGGGGAACTGGTAAAAGCGGAGATTGTCCTGCGCGAAGGATTTCAACCTGACGACAAGGAAATCATCCGGTACTGCAAAACGTATCTCTCCTCCTACAAAGTACCCCGGGAAGTTGAGTTTGTCAATTCTCTTGCCGAAATTCATTCCAAGGAAATTACCTGAAAACCTTCCTGCACTGCCGTGGAAATTCTTCTTTTCAGATTTTCATCTTTTCTCTAAAATAAAAGCGGATAACTCCGGCAAGGGTTTTTGTTCTGCCCGCCAGGAAACGTCACAAAGTGAAAACCGGCAGGGATCAAGCCATTGCACGGGTCTTTCATGACGCCTTGACTTTACGGGCGCCCTTTTTTATAGTTTTTCAACGGATAAAAATATGCTTGATTATTTTTTATATGCGCCCGTCGTTTTCGTTGTTGTTTCAACAGGCGTCCCTGAACCCGAAACCGGCGATGGCCAAACAATACGGAGGAATAAACATGGAAGCAGCATGGCAGGATGTGTTTGACCGTTTTATCTACGGGATCTATCTGGTCACTATCTCAACGGCTGAAGGTCCCAACGGCATGATCGCCTCGTGGGTGACTCAATGCTCGCACGAACCGCCTCGCCTGGCGCTGGCCATCCGCAAGAATCGGCTATCGCATGGGCAGATTCTGGAAACGAAAATATTCTGCGTCAACGTCCTGCCGCGGGAGCTTGCCGGTGTCATTAAGAACTTTAAAATTGCGGACTGGAAGAATAAATTCGACAAAACCGGACACTCCCTGTCTTCAAAAGGCCTGCCCGTGTTAGATGAGTGCATCGGTTACCTGGATTGTATTCTGGATCATACCGTTGACGCGGGCGACCATACCCTCTTTATCGGACAGATTGTCGCAGGGGGCATGAAAAACCCCGAAAAAGCCGAAACGCTCTCCACATTTGATTATGGCGGCGTTTATCGCGGCTCGGCATAAACATCAGCGCGCTTTTTTCAGGATGTGCAATCGCACCGACTTTTCCAGGCCGATAACCCCGTAAACAGCAACGGCAATCACGACGATCAAAAACCAGTCGTTTGCGCCAATGGGAGCACTATGGAAAATTTTATTCATAAAGGGCGCATATGTGAATAAAAGCTGCAGGACAATCATCAGGCCGCTGCCGACCAGCACCCAGGGATTGGAAAAAACGCCTATTTTGAACATGGAGCGTGTCAGCGACCGGCAGTTAAACAGATACGTGAGTTCACTCATCACAAACAGATTGACCGCAACCGTGCGCGCAACATCCACCGGGTAGCCCATACTTTTCTGCCAGTTGAAAATGGTAAATACCGCAGCAAGCAGCAGAAAAGATACCAAAAGAACACGTCCGATGAGGATGCCCGACAGGATAGGGCTGTCGGGCTTTCGGGGAGGATAATTCATCACGTCTTTTTCACCCGGCTCGAAAGCCAGCATCAGTCCCAGCAGCACCGCCGTGGTCATATTGATCCAGAGGATCTGCACCGGCAGAATAGGCAGCGCCACGCCGGCCATGATGGCCGCCAGAATGACCAGCCCTTCACCACCGTTGGTCGGCAACGTCCAGGTGATAAATTTGACCAGATTGTCAAAAATCCGGCGGCCTTCCTCGACGGCGGCCGTAATGCTGGCGAAATTATCGTCGGTGAGCACCATATCGGCGGCCTCCTTGGAAACGTCCGTGCCGGTGATCCCCATTGCGATGCCGATATTCGCCTGCTTCAAGGCCGGCGCGTCATTGACGCCGTCGCCGGTCATTGCCACGACATGGCTGCGGGCCTGCAGCGCTTCGACCAGGCGCAGTTTCTGCTCCGGCGCAACGCGCGCAAACACTGATGCGCTTTCGGCCTTTTCAATCAGTTCTTCATCCGAAAGGCTTTCCAGCTGCTTTCCGGTCAGGGTTTCAGGCTTTTCGTTTTCACGGCCCTGAACACGTCCGATACCCAGCTGTCTGGCAATTTCCGTAGCGGTGACGGCATGATCTCCTGTGATCATTTTTACAGTGATGCCCGCCTGCCTGCACACGCCAATGGCCGCAATCGCCTCCTTGCGCGGAGGATCAATCATGCCCTGTAGTCCCAGAAAGGTCAGGCCGGACAGACAGTCATCAACATCCAGTTTGTCGTTATCAACTTTCCTGCGCGCGAGCGCCAGCACCCGCAAACCGTTTGAGGCAAGTGCATCTGATTTTTCGAAAATGTCCTGGCTGTTTAGCGCAGACGGCGTTCCGTCCGCCGACAAACTCTCCGAACAGGCTTCAAGGACTTTTTCTATGGCTCCTTTCAAATAGATCAAATTGCCGGAGGCCGTTTTGTGCAGCGTAGCCATGAACTGGCGTTCCGATTCGAAGGGGATAACATCCAGTTTAGGCCTTTCATCCAGCGCCTTTTGGGAAGTTAATCCAGCTTTGGCAGCGGCCGTAATCAAAGCCCCTTCCGTCGGGTCGCCCTCAACTCGCCACAGACCGTCCGATTCGACCAGTCGGGAATCATTGCACAGCAATCCTGCAAAAAGAGTCTCGGACAAAGCGACGGACATTTTTCCGGCAACAGACGCATCTCCCGATAATATTTCCCCTTCCGGCGCGTAACCGTTTCCCTGCACATCGAAATATTCGTTACCCGCAAAAATG
>MWDG01000140.1 GCA_002070455.1 Deltaproteobacteria bacterium ADurb.Bin151 | reverse complement strand
CAACCCGAAGGGTTTTGTATCCGCAATCCAGCGCGCCCAACCGGATGAGAAAACACCGGACTGGCCGATGATGGATACACCGCCCGCCTTGATCGGATCAAGGCCCACGATGGAGGTGGACATACCGGCAGACGGATTGAGCGTGCCGATGCTGTTGGGCCCCATGATGCGAATGCCGGCCTTACGTGCCTGATCGATGACCCTGTTTTGCTCCTTCGCTCCCGCCTCTCCCATATCTGAATAGCCGCCTGTACTGAGGATGATGCTGGATACTCCCTTGGCGGCGCAGTCTTCAAGCGCATCGGGTACCGCACTTTTAGGAATGACAATCATGGCCGTATCCACCGGGGTCGGAACGTCAGAGACCCTTGCAAAGGCAGGAAGACCAAGGATTTCTTTAACGGAGGGGTTGATTGGATAAATGGCACCTTTGAAACCCGCCTTCAGAAGATTGCGCAGAATGATATTTCCCCCTTTGCCCGGACTTCTTGAGGCACCAATTACAGCTATGGATGATGGTTGGAAGAAAGGCGCCATAGTTAGCGGGTCGTGCCGTTTTCTGGGGACTATGGCGGGTCTCCCGTCCATTCGGACGAGAGCGTCAACGGCAACACCTCCTTCCGGATAAACGATAAACGGGTTCACGTCGATTTCGAGAATGTCCGGACGGTTTGACAGCAGCAGCGAAAGCGCTGAAACAGCTTTTGCGACAGCAGTGCTGTCAAGGGGTTTTTGCGACCGGTAGCCTTCCAGAAGGGCGGCACCTTTGAGACGGCGGAGCATTGCTTCAGCATTTTTTTCGTCTACCGGCGAGAGGTCAATTACCGTATCACGGAAAATTTCGGTGAAGATACCCCCGATGCCCACCAGTACCACCGGACCGAACACGGGGTCGCGTCTGCCTCCCAAAATGAGTTCAGTGCCCGGATGGGCCATTTTCTGCACAAGAAGTTGATGGGAAACAGAGGAAAATCTTTTTTCCATATCGCGGGCGGCTTTTTCCAGGGCTGCGGTATTTTTGATGTTCAAAACCACGCCGCCCTGTTCGGTCTTGTGGGGAACAGCATCAGAACAGATCTTCAATACGACCGGAAAGCCCAACCGGTCTCCCGCCGCTGCCGCCTTGGAATGATCCTGGGCTAAAATACTTTCGATGACAGGGATGCCGGCCTGTTTGAGCAGGGCTGCTCCCTTAAATTCATTGAGTGTGGTGATTCTGTCTCGTAACATAAAGCAACCTCCCGATTCCCGATTCGTGATGAGTGTGTGTTTTAACCGGATGTCTTTAACAGTGTGATGCGGTTGCCATAGACCGTGATTGTTAAGTGGACCCGTTTTCTTTGATCAACCATACAGGAAAAGCATTTTTTAAGTCAATAGCCAACTGTTATAAGAGCCATTCGATTGGCAACATCGACAGCAGAAAAACCAATCCGCGTTTCCAGCAGGTGGTACGGGGGTCGTGGTCGTAGCGTATTTGTTTTTCGCCCTGTTTTTCAATCCAGTATAATTTACCATCCTCGCCTAGCAATACCTTATAAGCATACGTCGGGACGGCACTGTCGAACAAGGCGCCGATTTGTCGGGCCAGTGCCGGACTGTCGATCACGAAGCCGAGTTCCGTATTAAGATTGAAAGAGCGCGGATCGAAATTGAAGGAACCGACGAATATACGTTTGCCATCCACTGCAAAGGTCTTGGCATGAAGGCTGGCCCCGGAGCTTCCGATGGAGGATTTGCTTTTCCGGCCGGCCGTTACGGACGAGAAGCTGTTCATCTCAAAAAGAGTAATTCCGGATTTCAACAGGTCCTTACGCCATTTGGCATAGCCGGCATGTACGGCCGCGACATCCGTGGCGTCCAGGGAGTTGGTGAGGATACGGACTTTGACTCCGCGCCCCGCCATTTTACGGAAAGCATCAACTCCTGCAGCCGTGGGAACAAAATAAGGCGAGACCAGCACCATGTCACTGCCCGGCGCACCGATGACTTCTTCGAGCTGATGACTCATCAGTCCTTTGGCTTCGGCTTTGCCGAGGCCTTTCGCAGGATCATCGCTTACCATTCGGGTATGCGCCCATTCCAGATTCAGGCTGCCCGCCAGCAGTTCATTGATAAAAACAGACCGCTTTACTGTATTCACAAAGGCTGATGCAGCCGGGTCGCGTTCCACAGCATCAGCGGCCATTGTCAGCTGTTCCATACGGTTCCCACGGACACGCGTAAGAATCAGGCCTACGGGGTAAGATGATTCACTGGCCCAGTAGCTGTCGAATGCACTGGACACACTGTCCACGACTGTGCCCACACAGAGAACATCCAGGTCGGCAAACAGCACGCCGTTGGAGGCGCCGAAATATTCGTCTCCAACATTGCGCCCTCCAACGATAGTTGCCTGGTTGTCTGCCGTGAAGGATTTGTTGTGCATGCGCCGGTTTGCCCTTGAAAAATCGGTCACGTATCCCAGCCACTTGGTGGGTTTACGCACGATGTAAGGATTGAACAGTCTGACTTCAATGTTCGGGTGGCTGTCAAGTGTCTTTAAATCCTCATCCATGTCCGATATGCCGTTGTCGTCGAGCAGCAGGCGTACACGGACACCGCGCCGGGCGGCTTCATGCAGGGCCTCCAGAAGCAGGGTTCCTGTGATATCCTTGTGCCAGATATAGTACTGGACGTCCAGGGTTCGATCTGCAGCCTTTGCCAGGAGCATCCTGGCGGCAAAGGCATCGTAAGGGTTTGGTAGAGGGTAAATACCGCTTTTGCCCGGATGTTGATCTGCCCGGGTTGCGACAGCCGTACCGATTCTGGTCGCTCTGGCTTCACTTTTTAAAAGTGCTGAGGAAATGGTGCGGTTGTCAAGGGAGGGTAAGCTGCATCCGGACATGAGGCTGCAAAAGAAGATCAGTAAAAAAAATTGCGTGACGCTTCTATGTGATGTGGTCATCTCTTATATCCCGGCCTCTGACAATGATCCATGCTCATTACATTTATTATCAAGCTGAAATCTAGCATAAATTGATCCGATGAAAAAGCGGGGTTTTTAGATTTTGAATGAAATTGGTGCTCTTGTCCAGCATTCCCGTGTGTTATTCCCCTCGGTTATATAGCCGGACATGAAATGGTAGCTCGTCTTCGGACGAATCGTCAGGATGTGACTTTCAGCCTTTTTTCATGAAGAAGCCTATTTCATGCTGCTTCCCGGGCAGTCCTTTCGTGTGCTTTAGCGTTTGAACCAGCGTTGAAACCGGCATTCGACCTGCCGGTAAAACACAGCGCCGGCGGCAATGCTAATGATCCATGCGGTGAACATCCCGCCTAACTGGATTTCCGGTGAGTGTGGCGCAAAGCGTTCAAAGAGTCCGTTGATAAGCAGACAGACCGGGAAGTGGACGAGGAAAAGCGAGTAAGAAATCCGGCCGAGCCAGCCAACCAGACGCGATCGGGGCCACGTCTCAATGAAGCCGGTATATCGGCCAAGGCCTAGCACAACTGCGACGGTAAGCGCAACGGCAATGCGTGAGCGGAAGTCAATGACGAGTGCAGCGATTGCCAGCACCCCTACAAGGCCAAGCCAGATCGAAGCGGTGTGGCGCTGGATTGCCCAATAGACCAGCGCACCAAGCCCATAAGCGCCGAAAAAGTAGATGGCCCAATCGTCCAGGTTTTCATTTCGGTTGAACCAGAAAAACGATGCGACGATCAGCAATGCCGCCAGTATGCAACCGAGGTTTTGCGAATCCGGTGAAATCCGGTGCGCTACCCAGAGGGTGAAGAGCAGTAGCGCATAGAGTTGAAAATCGATGGCAACATACCAGGCGCCGGCAAAGAGGCCATCAAAGCCGAGCACGCCCTGCAGCAAGAAAACGTGTGCGATGAAGCGGGTGAGGGTCAGCGGTTCGGGAATCGACTCATGAAACATTAAATGACTGACGATGGCCGAAATCGCCATGGCCAGCAGCAGAGCGCAAATATAGGGCGGCATCAGCCTGAGGTAACGTTGCCAGAGGAGCTCTTTTACCGGCTTATTAATCAGGATGCCATCGCGTGCCAGCGCACGTGCGGCGAGAAATCCGCCTATTACCAGAAAGGCCTGTACGGCGATACGTGCGTAGTCGTAGAGCCAGGGAATGAAATTGGGCGCGAGCGGCAACGCATAGTCCGACATTGGTCCATAGAAGGCAAGATGGTGCATAACGATTAACTGCGAGGCAATGGTCTTGAGTGCATCGATCAGGGGGAGATGCGAGTGATTCGCATTTTTTGCTTGATCTGGATTTTCAGTCGTCATTCGTGATTTTGGTTACGGCAAGCTAAATGGGTCATCGGCCTGCATAGTGTCAAGGCATGTTGTACAGCATAGGTTAGACACGGCACTCCAATAAATTTTGTGTTACGAGAATGCATCTTTTGCATTTTTTGTATAGCTTCGTCAGGGTTGGATGGGTCAAATGTACATATTACTATGTCTTTAATCCCGTTCTCAACTTTGTTGTCTTTGGGAGCTTAGTTTCCGGAGATTGCCGCGGATGGCGGCGTCTTTCGGGACCCTGTTTCACACTGTAAGTTCGTGTTAAATCGAATGCAATGCCCCAGCTTGCACCATTCATTACTGAACTGGCGCGGACGACCCTGCCCATTAATTTCATTTCGTCCTTCTGCTCGAGTTCAATGGAAAGATTTACCATTGCACCTTCAGGGAAATATTTTTCAGAAAAAACATACAAACCGCCTAAAGAAAAATTTACTACATGAACCGGAGTACCTTCAATTATCACCACAATTTTTGCTTTTTCATTTTCGGTATCATTAATTGCATAGCGTTCATAACGTCGTTCGTTCACTTTGGAAGCTCCATGTTCAGTATTGGGATATGCCGATTCTTTATGCAATATTTTTTGGCCGACAATTTACGCCAGTTGTCCTTAATGTGTCAATGGAAAACATGACATTCAATACAAATTTAATTTTTTCGAAAGAGATATACGGGTTGAAAATACTGAATTTGTTTCTGTCAGGATGTATCAGGACAGCAGTTATTTCTGATCTAATATTTCCCTCACCCTGGTTGTCAGATCGTTTTTGGAGAACGGCTTCTGAATGAAATACACACCCTCATCCAGGATGCCCTGGTGGGCAATCATGTTCGGCGTATAGCCC
>MWDG01000139.1 GCA_002070455.1 Deltaproteobacteria bacterium ADurb.Bin151 | reverse complement strand
AAAGACCGGACCTTTAACCGAAAACTGGCATGGGCTTTCTGAGATGACCTATTTGAATGAAATTGATTGCAAAAAAGGGATGTCCCGATATTTGTCGAAAGCTTTCTACGATAAAAATCGTAAGGTAATTGTTCGTGTTCCATTTGATAACCCAGAATGGAAGCAAATAACTCCTGAATCACATATTGATAATTTACGAAAAATAATCTGCAGTCCATAATCCATCTTAAAACCGCGCTTGTTGCGTCAGTCTGTTTTCGGGTTGGCGGCATTCAAACGTGCGGTTGAAGACGGTCAAGGTTTGCTTTTTCCGCACCTTTATGCTAGTGCGCTTTGCCGGTACAGGAAAAATCATGGAAATGCAAACCCCTTATTTCTTATCAGAAACCGAATTGAATCATTTGAAAGACTGGTTTTCCCATTACGCCCGGTCGTTCTATGGCCCTGATCCTGTCATCCAGCAGGCCATGGAATTGAAGGAAAAGCATTCCCTGAGGGTCTGTGATGAAATCCTGCGTATCGGCAGGCAACTTGACATGAGTCAAAACGCCTTGAGGATTGCCGGGGCAATGGCCCTGTTTCATGATCTGGGCCGCTTTGAGCAATTTACCCGTTATCGTACATTTGTGGACAACAAATCAGGGAACCACGCCCAACTGAGTGTAAAAGTGCTTCAGCAGCAGAACACGCTGGCAGCATTAAACGAAGAGACCCGCGATTTGATTCTGACAGCAATTTCCTTTCATAACCGCTTGAACATTCCTGATGATGTAAATCCTGTCTGTATGTATTTTAGCAGGTTGCTCAGGGATGCAGACAAACTGGATATTTTTCACGTGGTGACAAGCTATTATGATGCAGGCCCCGGGGAGAAAAGCAGTGCCATTGAACTGGATCTGCCTGTTTCACCGGTCATATCTGATGATATCCTGGCCAGTCTCCGTGACGGCAGAATGATCAGCATGCAGCAGTTACAATCATCCAATGACTTCAAACTGCTTCAAATGGCCTGGATTTATGATATTAATTTTCAGCCCGCTTTTCGGATCATTCAAGAACGGGATTATCTGAAAAAAATCAGGAATGCGCTGCCGGCATCCGACAAAATCGACCAGATTTATGATCATATTGTATCTTATCTTAAGAAGCGCTCAGATTGCAGTGAACCGCCCCCGATAATACCGGTTTAGAAAAAGATTGGATATCCGGGAAACAAGGAACGCGGAAGGTGTCAGTCATCCTGCTTGTTGACCGGTTTCAAATCAACGAAGATTTATAACAATGCATCCGTTGATCATATAATAGGGCTGAATTCCGGCTCAATATGTGATAATTAGTCCAGAAAAATTCAGGAAACAGAAAATTGAACACGGGACCCCAAAAAATATCTGCCCCACATGGTAAGTTACGCCCTTATTCCGCCCGATATGAGACCGGACTGCCTGTCTTGATTTGTTCTGTCCTTGTGATCCTTACGGTGATAGTTTTCTGGCAGATCAAGGACACCGAATTCCTTAACTATGATGATAATATGTACGTGTATGAAAATGCTTACGTACAATCCGGTCTGAACCGGGAAAGTGTGCAGCAGGCCTTTTCTTCCGAATTGGTCGAAAAGAGCGCCAACTGGCATCCGTTGACATGGCTGTCTCTGATGGCCGATTATTCAATTTTCGGGCTCAATCCATCCGGGTATCATCTGATCAATCTTCTCTTTCATGTGATGAATACCATCCTTCTGTTTTTGATATTGCGCCGGATGACAAAAACCCTCTGGCCTTGTGCCTTTGTAGCCGCCCTGTTTGCGATACATCCTCTCCATGTGGAGTCTGTTGCCTGGATAGCTGAACGCAAGGATGTGCTTTCCACTTTCTTCTGGATGCTTACCCTCAGTGCTTACAGTTATTACGCGGAAAAACCGGGTGTGCGCAGATATTTCCCTGTCTTTGTGTTTTTTGCATTGGGCCTGATGGCTAAACCCATGCTGGTAACCCTGCCATTTGTGCTCCTGCTTTTGGATTACTGGCCATTGCATCGTTTCGGCCCGATAAAAGCGGACCAGAAAACCAACACAGAAGTATTGAAAACGGTGATTTCTGAGGGGCAAAAGAAATCTATCAAGAAGAATATTGGAAAGGAGAGACCGGAAACGAAGATAACGGATCACCTTGAATATAAAGGGTCGTCGATATTTCCTTTGCTTTGGGAAAAAGTTCCTCTCTTTGTCCTGGCGCTCCTTTCAAGTGTGATAACTTACATGGCACAACAAAAAAGCGGGTCTGTGTCCTCTGTTGAAGTGCTTTCACCGGCTGTTCGCATCGGGAATGCCTTTGTTTCCTACATCACTTATATCGGAAAGACGATCTGGCCGGTTGACCTTGCCGTCTTTTACCCTCATCCGGGTGAAATGATTCTCTGGCAGGTTCTTGGGGCCGTGCTGTTGCTGATTGCCATCTCCGCAGCTGTTGTCTGGAGACTTAAACATTCCCCTTATCTGGCAACCGGCTGGTTTTGGTATCTGGGCACGCTTGTTCCCGTGATCGGTATTGTACAGGTTGGTGCTCAGGCCATGGCGGACCGGTACTCTTATATTCCCTTGATTGGATTATTTATCGTGGCGGCATGGGGTGTCCCGGATCTCCTGAAAAAATTACAATACCGGAAAGAGATGCTTTTGGCTGCATCTGTGTTGAGCATTTTGTGCTTCTCCATTATTGCATGGAAGCAAGTCGGATACTGGCAGAATAATTTTACGTTGTATGATCACGCGCTGGCTGTTACTGAAAATAACTGGCTCGCCTATGATAACAGGGGCGTCGCCTGGTGCAAACAGGGCGAGTATAAACAGGCAATTGATGATTTTAACCGGGCAATCATAATCAGACCGAGGCATGAAAAGACCTATAATAACCGCGGGAACGCCTATCAGGCACTTGGCAGATACCGGCAGGCGATTGAGGATTTCAACCGCGCAATCGCGATTAAGGCGGACTTTCCGGAAGCTTATAATAACCGGGGCAACGCCTATCAGGCTCTCGGCAATTACAGGCAGGCAATGGAGGACATCAATAAGGCCGTCGAGATCAAACCGGATTACGCAACGGCTTACAACAGCCGGGGGAATGTCTTCCAATCCCTAGGTGACTATCATCAGGCAATAAAGGATTATAACAGGGCGATCGGGCATAAACCGCGTTACGCGGAGGCGTTTTATAACAGGGGGACTGCATATAATAAACTCGGCAATTACCAGCTCGCGATTGCAGATTTAAGCCGGGCAATCGATTTCAGGCCGGATTATCCCGAAGCCTTTGTTAATCGGGGTTTTGCCTACAAAGGTCTTGAAAATTACAGGGAGGCAATCAAGGACTATAGCAGCGCGATCCGGATCAAACCGGATTATACATTTGCCTATCTTAACCGCAGCGCAGTCTATGTCAAAGTGGAAAACCATGACATGGCCGTGAAAGATCTGAAAATGGCGGCAAAACTCGGTGACGAAAATGCAAGGAAACTGTTAAGAGGAAAAGGGATCAGCTGGCAGCAATAAATGATCTCAAAATTTCTATGATGTCATACCAGGACTCCTTATGGATATCTCTGGTTACAATCTTTCCCTTGGCGACTAGCTCTGCGATCTGTTTTTCCTCGTTATCGCGTCCAGGTTTACGCTGGTAGGGGGCAACCTCCTGAGCCGCCTTCAAAATGATGTCCTGATCTTTTTTCAAAAGTTTCTGCCAGGTACAGCGATCAGGGCCGTCTAGATTGCAGACGCGCAGCGCATTTTATATTGCATTAATTCATTGGGAGGTGTGAATTCCAGGCCCAGGCTTTCCGCAACGTTTTTGTTGACACATTTTCCCTGGAATATGTTGACGCCTTTCTCCAGCCCTTCGTTTAGCTCACACGCTTTTTCCAGTCCCATGTCGGCAATCATTAATCCATAAGGAAGAGTGGTATTCGCAAGCGCAACGGTTGAGGTTCTTGGGACTGCGCCGGGCATATTTCCGACGCAGTAATGCACGATACCATCTACCAGGAAGACCGGATTGTCATGGGTGGTTTCTTTTGAAGTTTCGCAGCATCCCCCCTGATCAATTGCGATATCAACAATCACTGCTCCCTGCTTCATTATTTTCAAGTGTTCCTTCCGGATCAGCAGGGGAGTCGTTGCCCCTGGAATCAAGACCGCGCCTACAACCAGATCGGCTTCCGCCAGGCTCCGGGCGATATTGGTTTCCGAACTGTAAAGTGTTGTAATGGACGCTCCGAATATATCATCAAGATAAACAAGCCTGCTCAGGCTGATGTCCAACAGGGTTACCTGCGCACCCATGCCGACGGCGGCTTTCGCGGCGTAAGTTCCGGTGATGCCTCCACCGATAATGACAACTTTTCCGCGTTCGACTCCCGGCACACCGCCCAGCAGAATTCCCCTTCCGCCAAAGGGGCGCTCCAGGTACTTTGCACCTTCCTGAATACTGAGCCTGCCCGCGATTTCGCTCATCGGACGAAGACAGGGCAGGCTTTGCGATCTGCCCTCAATTGTTTCATAGGCAACCGCCTTTGTTCCGGATGAAAGCAACGCGTCGGCCAGCGCAGGATTTGGGGCCAGGTGAAGATAGGTAAACAGGATCAGTTCGGGACGGAGATATTGATACTCTTCTGCCACAGGCTCCTTGACTTTCACAATCATGTCGCAGCTGGCATACACGTCCACTGCCGTTGGAAGAATTTCTGCACCGTGTAACCGGTATTCGTCATCAGTAAAGCTGGCCATTTCCCCAGCGCCTGCCTGGATGAAAACCCGGTGCCCCTTTTTCACATAAGCCATAACATTGTCAGGTGTCAGTCCGACCCTGTATTCATGATTCTTCAGTTCTTTTACGGTTCCAATTTTCATTTTGTTTGCCTCTTTATCGTCATTATATGAGGAGAGCGTAGCTGCCGGCAGCGAACCACCCTGCATATTTTTAAAAAGTTTGTTGCGGGGTGATATAGGAGAAGCTGTCTTGTAAGTCAAGGTAATCCTGCCAAACAGCATAAGGGAAATGATCAAAAAAGCCCCCTCAAGAGGGGGCCTTGAGGGGGCTTGCTATATCCACAGATCATGATTTTCGCTTAAGCGGCGGTTAATGGTTTATCCTTCCTGAACTTCTGTCCGCTTCTTC
>MWDG01000138.1 GCA_002070455.1 Deltaproteobacteria bacterium ADurb.Bin151 | reverse complement strand
GTTTTTTAACATCCTGTTATGATTAGATTCTTCACTTCGTTCAGAATGACCTCAAACGTCAATCGGGTATTACGACACAGCCTCTGACGGGGGTGGAATCCGAGCTTGCTTCCCTCCCTCTGACGGGGGTGGAATCCGAGCTTGCTTCCCTCCCCCTCCGACGGGGGAGGGGCAGGGTGGGGGTGATAAGAGTCTGCATTTCTGAATTTATTTCCCCCTCGCTCCTGGAGGTTGTATCGCATTGTCATTCTGAGGCGTCAGCCGAAGAATCTCTTCATCTCAACATGCGGCTATCATTGGATTTTCCAGTGAGTCAGCAAAACATTTCAGGGTTGTGGGGCATGGAACAAAATGATCCGGAAACCAGGAGAAGAACAGGACAAATCGGCAAATATGCAGGCTGAACGCCCGAAAAAAGGCGTCAAGATTCCCAAATTCATCTGCAAGACGCTGCGCCTGACGCTGCTGCTGTCGCTGTTGATTTTCGCGTTCCTGCTCTACACGGTTCTGAAAATACGTGAGACCCCATCCGTGGCGGTTCCGATGATACCCGAAATGAAAACGACGGCGTTGTACCGGCATGTCGAAGCGCTTTCGGTCACGATCGGTTCCAGAAGCGTTTACGAGTACGACCGCCTGAACGCCGCGAAGGATTATATCGCCGCTTCCCTGCGCGGCATGGGTTACAAGCCGGAAATCCAGTCGTACTCCTATGAAGGCAGAACCTACGGCAATATCGTGGCCACCTTGCCAGGGAAGGACCGTCCGGGGGAAGTCGTTTTGGTCGGTGCTCACTACGACACCTACGCTGCCACTCCCGGCGCGGACGACAATGCCAGCGCCGTGGCCATGCTCCTCGAATTGTGCCGGATCCTGAAGCAGGAAACACATGGCCGGACCCTGAAATTCGTTTTCTTCACCCTGGAAGAGCCGCCCGTTTTCCGCTCGGAGTTCATGGGAAGCGCGGTTTACGCGGAAAGGGCGCACCGCGGCGGAGAAAAAATCACGGCCATGATCTGCCTGGAAATGCTAGGATATTACACCGATAATAGGGGGGAACAGGGGTTTCCCCTCCCGTTCATGAATCTCTTCTATCCTTCCACCCCGAATTTCATTGCCGTGATCGGCAACCTGGCGTCGAGATCCCTGGTTCGAAAGACGGCCGCTTCCCTGGAAAAAACACCGGGCCTTAACGTCGAAACCCTTTCCACCGTCGGTTTTCTACCCGGCATCGACTTTTCCGATCACCGTTCCTTCTGGAAGCGGGGCTATCCCGCCGTGATGATCACCGACACGGCCTTTTTCAGGAACCCCAATTACCACACCGAAAACGACACCATCGAGACGCTGGATTTCACCCGGATGCACATCCTTCTCCAGGGGCTCCTGCGAACCGTGCGGGACCTGGCCGGTTGAAGGATCAGCCGAAGCCGATCAGGGGCCTCACTTTAACATGCCGGTTCTTCCATTTTTCGCATTACCATTATTACATGCTCTGGATCAGGAACGATATTAATTGTCGCATATGTTGCGAAAGCACCAGAGAGATCGATTTTTTCATGTCGACTCCATAAAATGGTTTTCCCTTCAGCAAGTAAAAAATTCCACTGGTGGAGGCCGTGATATTTTGCCCGGACAGCCTCGTTTTCTCTATGTCGCAAAATTACATATCCACCCGTTTTGACGACTTCAAGCATCTCCTGAATGGCTTTAAATGGAGTGGCACAATGATCTAGCGAATTGTTTGCAACAGCCATATCAAAGAATTTCTTCGGGAATGTTTTTGTAAGTGCTTCTGCATCTGCATAAACCGTTTGCACGGGCGGAACAATTTTCCGGCCGTCCATTATTTTCTGATAACGAGATGCAAGAATATCGGTAGCAGTAACTTCAATGGTCTTCGACGGATGTTTTCTCCCAATATGCGTGCAAGGACCAGCACCGACATCAAGGACTTTCAAAACATCATGGGGGAGAGATTCAGCGAAGGGACGAAGTAATTCAGGGAAAGGAAGATTCGGATCCAATAACTGATCAAGAGGCACTGCACTGGATATTCCCTTCGTCGTAAACCAGTATCTCCAAAAGAGCTCTTCTCTAAGAAATGCGATTTTCCTCTGGATTTTCCCAAACACTTTCATATTTTTTTCACTTTCTGATTGTTGGAAGTACCGTCATGAAATTCCACAACCTGCAAATGCCACGGAAGATCAACCGGAGGCGATACTTGGAGGTGCAACAGATGAGACGAAAGATCAATCTGGGGCACCGAATAGCTGAATCGGGTGCCAGCATTGGCAGAAAGATTCATAGTATTCAAATGAACTTCCGGCGGTGTTTTCAAGTCACATCCGATCCTGAGCATAGCTGGAGTATACTCGTTGTACCAGGGCATAAAAACATCCACGGTGTTCTTCACTTCATTACAATATGAAGACAGCCCATAATTATAACGATCGCTTACGCCTTGAATTTTTCGATACTTACGTTCTTGATGGCGACAGAAATTTAAGAACTTTAGTAAAAAAGACTCATATCCAGTCACCGGGACAGATAAAAGATCCTGGTGGTAAAAGCCAATAAGCGACTTAACCATCGCAGATTTTGTGGTATTGGACCAGAGATGCTTGGCAATTTCCACATAGCGCCGCCTGGATCTGCTTGCCGTTTTGGTCATCTGATGCATTCTGACGACCGAAAGCGGCTTATTGAGATAGTGAAATTTTGCACCCGAATGATAAAGCCTTGTCCATAAATCCCAATCCATAATGTAGTGCAAATCCGGATTCAGCCGGCCGATTGCATCAAAAGCCGTTCGCCGCACAAAACAGGAAGGCTGGGAGATACAACACCCTTTCAATATATTTGACATATCATCGCTGATCGCCGGGAAATAACCTATGAAGTGATCATGTTCGTTCACAAAAACCGAATCGCCATAAACGACGTCCACGTCAGGATGACTTAAGAAAACGTTCTTAACAGCAGCGAGCGCATCCGGGAACAAATAATCGTCAGCGCAAAGCCAGGCAATAATTTCACCATCGGTATGGTCCCAGCCTTCCTGGATCGCTGCCGTTTGACCTGAATCCCGCCCATGCCTCTGATAATGCAATCGCTTCCGGTACTTTTCTAGAACGGCCTGCGCACGATCATCGGGAGTTGCGTCCATCACGGCTATTTGTACATCAGGCGTCTGTATGCAAATACTATCAAGTGCAAAACGTAGAAACTGTTCCTGTCCATATACAGGAATTGCAATGCTGAATTTCATCTTCTCTCCATTATCTTTACGAACCAGACGAAAACTTTTGTAAATACAGCCTCTCATGATTCATTTCACCAGGCTTGTTCTTCTATTTTCAACAATGAACTGCTGCAGCAAATGCAGCACATTCGCCATCGTCCAGTACAGAACCATCCCCGAGGGAAATGTGTAAAAAAGAAGAAAAAATGCGATGGTGACAAATATTAAAAAAATATTCTGCCCTAATCTGCCGGATTTATCCGCCGTGGGAGCTGGAGCCATCTTGATGGTCAGCAGGGTGGTTACCGCCATGAAAACGGGCAGCACATTGAAGTATTCACCCAAAAAGGGAAGGCTTATCCCCATGTTGAAGAACCGGTCGGGCTCCGCCAGGGTTTCAATCCACAGGAATGACGCCGCTCTCAATTCGAAAGCCCTTCCCAAGACGTGGAAAAGCGCGATAAATATCGGAAGCTGAACCAGGACAATCAGCAGCGGTTTCAGTCCCGCAAACGGACTCACACCATGATGCTTGTAAAGTTCCAGTATCCTTTCACTCTGTTCACCGCCCCGGAAATTTCTTTTGATTTCCTGCATTTCCGGCTGAATATTCTTTTGAACTTCGGCAAACGCCTTTTGACTGGAAAGCACCTTACGTGCGAAGGGGTACATCACGATCCGAACCAGGACGGCAAGCAGGATAATTGACAAGCCCCAATTCGGGACAAAGCCATGGATGACTTTTAAAATCCAGAGCATGCCGGAGCATAATGCAGCCATCCATGTCCAGAGCCCGGAAAAGAGAATGCCGCTGAAATCGGATCGATCCGCTTTTAACGCTGCCGTTGATTTAGGGCCTGAGAAAACGAGGAATTCACGATGAACGGTTTCCCCTGGATTCAATTTTTTAATACCCAGGTTTATCGAAAGCCATGGCAGATATCGATCGGGAATCGTCGTGCTGTTGCCATGCTTCTGATGGCGCAAATCGATATCCGCGAGACTTTCGGCGGATTCTCCCAGGGGCGACAGCAAAAGGGCAAAATACCGGCTGTGAAGACCCACCCATTCATACTGAAAGGGTGACGATATCCGCGAAAGAAAATCTTCACTTCGTCCGGCGATCTCGCCGTCAACCGATACCACCGGTTCAACGAAGGAATACATGGATTCGGCGACACCGAAGCCTTTGACCGGATATTCGCCAAGCCCCGGGCCAAGCACAAGGCGTACATCGTTCTGCAGTTCAACCGGCTCATCCGAGGCATTTTCGATTTCAATTTGCAAGACAAGGCGATAATCAGCAGCCGTTCTGATCTTTTTGCGGACCGTCAAACGGCCGTTGTCGGCCGACCCCGCATAAACGATTTCATCCTTGTTTTTGGATCTTTCCCAGCGTCCCTTGCCGACATCAATCCCTTCCAGAGAAAGATGCCTGCTCAACAAATGGCCTGAACCATCCCGGGTTAACAGCGATTTCCACTGTTTGTTGTCTGAAGAATCCCCGGTATGCACTGCCCAGAGGGCTATGGGACTTCTTCCGGATTGGAAGGCAAGATGCAGTTTATCCGTCTGAATAAACGCAGCCGCCTGCGCTGACGCATTGGAAGTAAAAAAAAACAGCGCCATCATTATTGTCGAAACCGTGACAATAATTCTACCTGCAAACACATTCCGGAAAAAGTCTATCAATTCAGATACCTATCGAGATCACAGCAGTTCTCTTTCCCCTGTTGTCATCCTGAACGAAGTGAAGGCTCCTGATTTTCAAAAACCAAGATTTTTTGTTGCACTTCCCAAAATGGCCAAAACGGACTTTTTGCGAAGCCGTCAGTTTTTGTCGGCATTGATTCCTTTTCCGCTCAAACCGTCGTCTTTTCTGATCCGCAAAAATTTGAGCAGCCTGTGCCAGAAGATCTTGATGGTCAAACCGATTGCAACGACGGC
>MWDG01000137.1 GCA_002070455.1 Deltaproteobacteria bacterium ADurb.Bin151 | reverse complement strand
CGAGGCAAATTCCTCCGGCGTTGAAAGCATATTCTGGACGATGATGGAGGCGTTCAAACGCTGGCCTTTCACCGCCGGCGTCCCGCCGAACTGCCCTGCGGAAACCTCCACATTGTAGGATTCAAGCGCCGCGATTACATCCGCTATGGTCAGACGGTAATCCGTCAATTTGTCAGGATTGAGCCAGATGCGCATAGAATAACCGCCGCCGAATATCTGCACCTCGCCCACGCCCGGCACTCGCGCCAGAACCGATTCCAGTTTGGATGAGGCGTAGTCTGCCAAATCGATGTTGTCCAGGCGGCCGTCTTCCGAAACCAGAGCCACAATCATCAGGTAATTCCGTGTGGATTTAGCGACCTGGATTCCCAGATTTTGAACGACATCGGGGAGGCTCGGCAAGGCGGATTGTACTTTGTTTTGTACCTTGGACCAGGCGAGATCCACATCGGTTCCCGGAGCAAAGGTCAACTCCAGACGGGAGGCGCCTGCCGAATCGCTGGAGGCGGACATATAGATCAAATTGTCCAAACCGGTCATCTTCTCTTCGATAGGCTGGGTGACGCTGTTTTCCACGGTCTGGGCCGAAGATCCCGGGTAGGTGGCGGAAACTGAAATAGAAGGCGGAGCCATTTCCGGATACTGGGAGACGGGCAAGGTGTAGATTGCAATGACGCCCACCGCCATGATGATAATGGCAATAACCCACGCAAAAACCGGTCGTTCCAGGAAAAATTTCGATAGCATCAGGGGCCTCCGTTAATTCTTTTTTGCAGGCGGCGGGTTCATATTTTTAGGACTCGCGCTATTTTTTTCTTGTCCGGCTTCAAAAGGAACAACCTTCACTGAAACGCCGGGTTTCACCTTTTGCATCCCTTCGACGATCACCCGTTCGCCCGCCGCAAGCCCCGATGCAACAAGCCATTGATCACCGATGGCCCGGTCAAGCGCAAGCGTCCGCAACGCGACTTTATTTTCGGCATCCACAATCAAGGTCTGCGGGTTCCCCTTCGGGTCGCGGGAGACGGCCTGCTGGGGAACGAGAAGCGCTTTCTCATTGATGCCTTCTTTCACCACGGCCCGGATAAACATACCCGGCAGGAGAACCCCATTCGGATTGGGGAAAACGGCCCGCAGAATAACGGAACCCGTTGTGGGATCGACTGTGACATCCCGGAATTGAAGCGTTCCCGACAGAGGATACGTGCTGCCGTCTTCCAGAATGAGTTGAACCTTTCTCTGATTGGCATCACTTTGATTCAGGCGGCCTTCTTTGATGCCCCGCTGCAATCGCAGCAGGTCGGCCGTGGATTGGGTAATATCCACGTACATGGGATCCAGTTTTTGAATGGTGGCCAAGGCCGTCGACTGTCCAACCGCAACCAGAGCGCCCTCTGTAACGCTTGATTTTCCAATTCGGCCCGAAATGGGCGCGGTAATCGAGGTGTATTTCAAATTAATGCGGGCCGTATCGACGTTGGCCTGCCAATACTGGATGTCGGCCTGAGTCTGTTTTAGCGCCGATGCCGCATCATCGTAATCCTGCCGGCTGACCGCTTTATCGACCAGCAATTCGCGCAAGCGGTCTGCTTTCAAGCGGATAGCCGATAGATTGGCCTCGGACCTGGCAAGTCCCGCCCGGGCATTGTCCAGGGCCGCTTGATAAGTAGCCGGGTCGATTTGATAAAGAACCTGGCCGGCCTGGACATCGGAGCCTTCCGTAAACAGGCGTTTCTGGATGATGCCGCCCACTTGAGGACGAACTTCCGCTACTAAGTTAGCGGACGTCCGGCCGGTTAAGTCGGTCGTGATCAGTACCGGCTTTGGCTGTATCGTCACAATGGCGACTTCAGGAGCAGGGGGCGGCCCCCCCGTCTTTTTGTCGCCGCAACCGGCTGAAATCAAACCCACGATGAAAATGACCGCAGCAGTCATCAGCACTGCTCTGTAATCTTTTTTCATTGAACACCTCTGCTTAATATCAATGTGAATAGATACTTACTTATTTATTGCTTAATTAAAGATCAATTTATTTACCATAAAATTTTGATATTACCGCTTAATGGCATCCCAGCAGGCTTCGGTCATCTGCCGGATCAAGGATTCCTCCAACACAACAAAACCGAGGGTATGGTCACGTATCACATAAAGCATGGGACCGATAGCCAGAGAAGAAAGCACAACGACAGGTAAATCTTTCAAAATCTGCTGGGAGATCCCTTCTTTGAAGATTTCTGCGAGCGTATCGTGTTTCCTGTAATTTGTGGCTTTGCCCGAAATTTTGTCGCGGCGTTTGGAAATTCCGTAGGGGGAATTGAAAAACTGTTCCATATAACGGAAATGAAGCGGGTGCGTTAATAAATACCGGCAAAGTTCACCAAATACATGGAAAAATTGTTCTTTAACCGGTTCCCCCAAGGGGTAATTGTCCAGGAGAACCTCCATCAACTTGTCTTCTATTTCCTGGAACAAATCGTTGATGAGGACGTCCTTATTCTCGAAGTACCGGTAGATCGTGCCGGCGGCAACGTGTGCTTTTTCGGCTATTTCGGACATTGGGGCGTCGTGGAAACCCCGCTCAGCAATAAGTTCCAATGCCGCTTGCAAAATGTCGGCGTGTTTGTCAGAATTCGTCAAAAAATTAAACCCCTATGGCCATGAATGAACGTTCATTCCAGTGAATGAGAACGTATCTATATCAGAAGAAAAATGTTGTCAAGAAATTTGTGTATGCAAAAAATATTATCCGCATGCTATAGATACAACACAGGAAATAACCAACCACGTCTGGATTTAAAATGTGAATGAGGCGGCAATCGCCCCGAACTTCTGTTCATCTTTCTGCGCTTCAAACTCTTTTGTCTGGTACACATAGGAATAGGTGATTTTGACGCGTTGAATGATGATCCCGATGCCACCGATAAAATCGGCACAGAAGGGCTTTTTGTCCACGCTGTGGCTGTCCCGGAAAGTGTTTCCGTCAAGTAAAATATTTCGCGCGACAGCTTTCCCGTTAACGCCAAAGAAAAGATGGATACCGATACGGTGAAACTGATGAAAGAAGCGGGGGTCGGTATCATCAAGTGGGGAACTGCTATCTGAGCCGGGGCGGATCAGATACGTCCCAAAATCGTTCGGGATGTTCCACCCGAAACGCACCTGGCTGCCTAGATTAGCCCCGGTGTAAGCATTGCCGGCGGCCAGGCCGGCGTGGTGAATACAGTCGAATCCAAACCCTTCCGAACTTCTGATTTGCAGTATTTTCCACTTACGCTCAAAGTATAGATTCAGGATGGGTTCATCGTGGAGCTGATTATCCCAACCATTACCTATTTCAGAACCAATCCATTCATGAAACTCAGTCTGGCAATCTTCCGCATAAGAATGGCGTCCAACGATGCCGATATCCAATTCCAGGGTGTCCATTTGACTTGAGTTTCTGCTGTGAAGCCCAAGTGCCAGATAGGTGATCCCGGCATAAGGCCGGTCGTTTTTGATCAGGTCGGTCCGTTTCTTGTCCTCCGGTGTGTACATGTTCTGCCCCAGTGAGACGGAAACCGTGTGCTGTTCTCCCGGATCGTTGATCAACGGCAGCCGTTCGATGAGTCGCTGCATCCACGGCAACGTCACCATATCGCGATAGTTCGAAAGATCCCGGGAAATCCAGGAGATCTTCATTCCATTGGTATAATAGCGGTCAGTGTCGAACATAGTATCATTTTCCAGATAAAAGGTCAGGGTACTTGCCTCTCTCGCTTTTTCATCTCCGGCAATAGATGTCCCGGTCAGAAAGAGAAGGATGAAAATGATGGCAATCGTCTTATGGATTATGTTGTGGTTCATTTGTGTGCACCTTTAACGCCGCCGATTATTAGGGTACTTCTGGCTTAAATGTGTTGTCCAAATTAGCTTTTAAAAATACAGGAGCATGTTGAGCCCTGTTATATTGGCTTTACGAAGAGCAAATACAGACAAGGGAGGACTCAACGATGCGGAGATTTAGTAGCATATTCAGCCAGCTGTTACAATTATTTTCTCGACTGGAATTTCAGAGCGCGGTTACGGCGACAAAAGCAGAGCGTTATATGCGCGGTTTCACCTGTTGGGGGCAATTTGTGAGGATGCTGTTTACCTGACCCATCATTTGAAGTTGGGGGCAACAACCCTGTCTCATGTGATTCAGTTGTGGAAACATTTCTGATTTGTCTCTGCATTAGAAAAAAAGTAAGGCCCCGGAAAACCGCCCGCTATATTTTAGCAAGTTGTTCAACATCTTCCGGCGTATTGATGTTTTGAAAAAGACGACCGTCTTTATTGAAAGGCAGAATCTGTTCTTCACCGATGGCCAGAACCCGCATGTCCCGGTAGAATCCGGTGATCTTGAGTTTGTCCATCAGAAGCAGCCGTTTGATCGAAGGCAGGCAATTACGCGAGTAAACGGCGTGTAAAGGTTGATAGCCTTTATCAAGTTCCGGGACGATCACATCATGCTTGCCTGTCTGATTGGCCAGGTAGCTGATGAAATCTTTGTTCAGGTAAGGCATATCGCAGGCACTGACAAAGGCGTAATTGTGTTTTGAGTAAAACAGCCCCGTGTAGATTCCTCCCAACGGACCTTTGCCTTTATAGATGTCCGTCACAACAGCGGCGTCGGTAAATTCCATATAAGAAAGGGGATCGTTTGTAACGATAATGATTTCGGAAAATATCTCGCGATAAATATTGATTGTTTTATCAATCAGGCGAATTCCGTCGATTTCCAGAAACGCTTTGTTGGCGCCCATGCGGGAATTTTTGCCGCCCGCAAGAAGAATGCCCGTCATGTTTACTTTCATGGATCAGCCCTCTTTAATGGTGCTTTATCTTACCCCGGGAAACAGTCTATGTCGAAACATTAAATTTTTTCCATACATTTTTATTGACTCTGGAAATAGAAACCTATAAAAACCGATCATTGAAATATTCACTAATTTTACAAGGGGGATTTCATGAGCACTGATGAAAAAGTATTGGGAATGCCTGCGACAAGCGGCAGGTGGTTGTTCGTGGTTTTAGGGTTGATCATGAATGTGTGCCTGGGCGCCGTTTATGCCTACAGCATCTTTCTGAAACCGGTCCGGGATGCTTTTGCCGGTATTTCGGCTTTTCAGGCGAATTTGCCTTTCATGGTTTTCCTGGCCTTCTTTGCCGTTTTGATGTTTTTCGGCGGCCTTTTAATGGAAAAGACGGGT
>MWDG01000136.1 GCA_002070455.1 Deltaproteobacteria bacterium ADurb.Bin151 | reverse complement strand
TATCAATGACGGCGATTTAGCCTCTTGATTATAAAAGGCCGTTTTCCCGTTTTCCTTCCATGAAATGTTCAAGCGGGGTGAACGAAATGTGGAATGATCAACAAGCAGGCACGTCTTTGTGGCGTGCCTGTGTGGAGTAATTGTTATCCGGCCGGCTCACAGCAAAACTATTTCTTCAGCATGATTCGCGAGTCCACGACGGTGCAGGTTTTTGCGGTGCACATGACGGGATTGAGGTCTACCGATTCCACAATATCCTGCAGATCCATCATCAATTTGGAAAAATTGACGATGGTTTTCTTGAGTGCACTCATATTGATGGGTTCCGAGCTGCGATATCCCGTCAGCAGTTTCCTTGCGGTAAGCTCCTGGATCATGTGGTCGGCGTCCCGTTCTTTCAGCGGCGCCATCCGCAGAGATACGTCCTTGTAAATCTCCACACCCACGCCACCCATGCCCAGCAGCACCATGGGGCCAAACTGAAAATCGTTTTTCGCGCCGATAATCAGTTCTAGCCCTTTGACCATCTCCGCAATCAGCATGCCGGCAAAGCCGTCGATTTTAGAAAGCCGCTCCAGCGTCCGGACAAGGGTTTCATCGTCTTTAATGCCCACGACCACGCCTTTCACATCCGATTTGTGCACAACGGCCGGCGAAACGATTTTTGCCACCACCGGATACCCGATCTGGTGCGCCATGCTTATGGCCTGGCGGGCCTCTGTGGTCACGCCGTATTTCGGTGTTTTGAAGCCGTAGAGGGAGAATATTTTTTGCGCGTCGGGTTCCAGCACCCAGCCCCACTGTTTTGATTTTTCGAGGATCGCTTTGATTTCTTTTTTCAACATGGTTTTTTCCTCATTAATGCTTTGGCCATAAGGACTGCGCCTTCAATGGAAGGCGACACCGGAATGCCGTTTACTTCAAAGCCTTCGATGAGCATATCATATTTTTGTACCTGTGGTACATACGCGATGAACGGCTTGTTAAACTGTTTGCTCAACCCGCTTAATTTCACGCCGATATCCAGCGTAATACCCGGGATATAGGGCAGCAGCAGGATAATGACACAGTCAACTTCCGGTGAGGCGCCCATTACCCTGGCGCAGGCGACAAAATCGTCGTCAATGGAACTGCCGGTGAGATCGGCTGGATTTCCCAGGGAAGCGATGTTCCGGATGTTATCGGTCAGATTATTTTTTACCTCTGTTTTTGTTTCCTCGGAGAGCTGTGGAACATTCAAACCGGCGATGGAGCAGGCATCCACCGCCATTGCACCGTGGCCGCCGCTGCCGGTGATGATGCCGATATTGCCTTCGATCGGTTTGGTGTAGGAACTTAGAACCTCACAGAAGGAAACCAGTTCCTGTTCGTTGGCAGCTTCCAGGATATTATGCTGCGCGATTGCAGCGGAAAAACTTGCGTAGTCTCCCGCAAGGGACGCGGTATGGCTGGATACGGCACGGTTTCCGGCAGCCGTCTTTCCCGATTTCATAATGATGACCGGTTTGGGGGAGTGGTCCGCAGCCAGGACAAAATCTCTTCCCTCGCCTTCTCCAAATCCCTCGATATAATAAGCGATCACCTTGGTTGCCGGGTCATGGATCAAGTAGTCAAGCAACTCCTTTTCTTTGATGAAAGCCTTATTGCCGATGCTGATCGCTTTGGCCATGCCCACGCCCTGCTCGGCGAATTTGATCATGTGGTCCACCAGGATGCCTCCACTCTGGCTGACAAAAGTAACACCGCCGTATTCCGGCTTGATCATGCGCTCCAGGGGCAGGAAGAAAGTATCGACTTTAAAGGGGACATAGACTCCCAGGCAGTTGGGGCCAATGAAAGGAAAATGTGCCTCCGTGGCTGTCTTCACGATGCGGTCCTGCAGATCTCCGCGTCCCCCTTCGGTGAACCCGCCGGAGATAACAGCGGCCGACTTGACCCCTGCTTTGATGCAATCGGCCATGACATCCGGCACAAGATCCGCGCGGGTGGCGATAACGGCGAGGTCGATCTTCCGGGGGATATCCGCAACGCGAGGGTAAATGGTATGGCCGTGCAGATGACCGCCTTTTGGATTCACGGCATATACCTCCACGGGATAGCGGGCGCTGTTCTTCGTGAAAACAACGTTGGCGGGGTGACGATCATTGTTTGCCGAGATGCCGATCACCGCCATCGTTTTAGGTTCAAACATCGGTTTCAGATTCATAAATCCTCCTTCCGTTTTCTTTTGGTGCTAATGGAATCGTTCAGAGACTCCATCTACCAATAGTGCCTTGCAGAACGTGTCCCCTTTAATCATCATGAAATTAATCTGCCGGCCGGTTACTCCTCCCGATCCCCGGTGTGAAAAAAATATATCCTGATGGCACACGGTGCAGAGTCCTGCCGTTTCGATATTGGCCTCGGGAATGCCGCAATCCAAAACCTGCCTTCGGTTGACTTCGACAAGGTCCAGCATCCACCTTCCGCTGCGCGCTCCCGGAGATAAGAAATTTTCGGCATGTTTCTGCCGGCGGAAAGAGTCTGCGGTGGCATCGTCGATCTCATAGCAGCAGCGGCCGATGGATGGACCAATGGCGGCCAGGAGGTCAGCCGGCCGCGAACCATAGCTATTTTGCATGAATCGAGCAACTTTGGCGCTGATTTCCAGAGAGGATCCGCGCCATCCCGCGTGTACGGCACCAATGATTTTCTTCACATGGTCGACCAGGAAAACCGGAACGCAATCCGCTGTTTTGATGCAAATGGCGAGATTCGTCCGGTTGGTGACAATAGCGTCATAATTTAAGGCTTCGCGTGAGCTGAAGTAGTCGCCATGCGGTTTAATGACAAAAATATTGTCCCCGTGCACCTGGTTGAGCACCAGAAAATTTTCCATCGGGATTTCAAAAGCCGATGCGAGTTTGTCCCAGTTTTGCAGGACGCGGAATTCTTCATCACCTTCCAGAAAGCTCATATTCAGGCTTTTATAATCATCCCGTGAAACGCCGCCGATTCTTGTGCCGAAAGCGTGTACGAGAAAATCGCAATGACTCAGCAGCTCCGAGTGCAGATATTCGATGCCGTTTTTTTGGGATCGTGAAAACATATTTTTTATCTTAATGGATCCTTCCGGTTTTGTAAACCGGGATTTCCACTTCTGTCCGGCGCGGAACCGCGAAACAGGAAAAGCAGATTCTCTATGTCTTCGGGAAGTTGTGCTTTGAAGGCCAGTCTTTCGCCGCTTTGCGGGTGAAGAAAGGAAAGCTGGGCGGCATGAAGCGCCTGGCGCTGCAATGATTTGATCCGGGCTTTTAGTTCGGCGTTTTTAATGATGTTTATTTTGGATGGATTGCCGTAAACGGTGTCCCCGATCACGGGATAGCCTCGCTCGGACAGATGAACGCGGATCTGATGCGTTCGTCCCGTTTTGATCTCTATGTCCAGCAGTGTTGCCGTACCGTAGCGCTCACGGACTTTCCAGAGGGTCAGGGCATCCTTGCCGTGGCGGCTTTTTGTGGACATTTTTTTACGGTCTCCGGGATGTCGTCCCACGGGCAGGACAATTTCTCCACTTTGCCCCTTCACGTCTCCCCAGACCAGAGTGATATATTTTTTATGGACCTCGTGTTTTTCAAACTGCGCAGAAAGACTACGGTGCGCCTGGTCCGTCTTTGCGGCTACAATGAGCCCCGATGTTTCCTTGTCCAGCCGATGGACAATGCCGGGCCTGAGCACGCCGCCAATGCCGGAAAGATCGCGGCAATGAAAAAGCAGCGCGTTGACAAGCGTCTGGTCGGGATTACCGGGCGCGGGATGAACCACCATGCCCGCGGGTTTGTTGATAACGATGATCGAGGTGTCCTCATAAACAATGTCCAGGGGAATGTCCTGGGGTACGGCGGCTGCCTCAATGACCGGTTCCAGATGAAGTTCCACGACATCACCGGCTTTTAAGTGTTGACTGACTTTCGGTTCTTTTCCGTTGACGGTAACATCGCCTTCTTCAATGGCGTATTTAATCTGCGAACGCGAAAACTCAGGATCTGCATACGTCAGAAACACGTCCAGGCGCATGTCCGCTTGTTCAGGGGAAACCGTAAAAGACAAGTCTTTGGATTCATCAGGTTTGTTTGACAAATTCTAACATCCTTTGTCATTACCCGGCTTGACCGGGTAATCCAGTCTGAGGACTGTTCGGGAAACAGTCCCTACATTTTACCATTCCTTTTATCCTGAAGAAGAAGGTTACAAGAAGGTACGGGATAAAAGGAGAATTAATTGACGGGTATCTGTTGCAGTCTGTCCACGATAAACCCGAATTCATCTTCGGACACGGTACGCAAATCCAGAAAAATCTCGTCTTCATTCCACGCGGACGATGATAAGCGATGCAGCCTTTAGTCGTGTTGTCTTCTTTCGGTCGACAAGCTGCTCATATCAGTGCCGCTAAATTTTTTGCGGAAAAGCAAAAAAATGGCGAATATTTTTGCTTTCACACAAATAAATCATCGCACCCGCTTGGTTGCCCGGTCAATCGTCAAATAATGTTTTCCATGTCGCATTCGAGCGCGCGCGCCAGCTTCACCAGCAGGTCAATACTGGGCTTACGCTTGTTGTTTTCAATCTGGGAAACAGCGGCAACGGACACCCCGCAGGCCTCGGCCAGTTTGGCAATCGTGAGATTGCGGTGCGAGCGCCAAATCTTCAGTCGATTTTCTCCGGAAACCAAGCGTTTGACGAAATCACTGCCATAGGTTTCTTCGCCTTCGGCAATTGCTGCTTTGACATTGCGCGCATCGCGGATGTCTTCAAGTTCTTCAAGGCGGCTGACCATTTTTTCCCATTCCTCAAACGGAACAATGGCATATTCTGGCGCGCCTTTATGTTTAATAATTTGAACGTTCATTTATAAACATCTCCCCTCGATCCAATTTTAAGGACATAAACAATCAATTCTTTTTTAACAACATTGCAAACGGCGCGCCAGTCACCCACACGCAGTCGCCAGAATGCCGAACCCTTTAACCGTTTCCAGTCGCCCGGATACGTTGCCGGATCCTTTGCGATTTTTCCAAGCTCGGTATCAATTTTTTCCCCGATTGCTTTCGGCATTTTCAGCCTGGTTTTGACAGCCTGCTTGCTGTGCCTAATTTCATACATGATTTGATATTAACTAAAAGTGAAATAATAGTCAAGATGATTATAACAAATTGTAAGAAGCAAATGATTTGTCCGGTTTTGTAGCACATAAACTGTCCGGTTGCTAAGTTACCTGGATGGAGGTGA
>MWDG01000135.1 GCA_002070455.1 Deltaproteobacteria bacterium ADurb.Bin151 | reverse complement strand
TAAAGTCCGCCCATCGGTACCAACATTGCGCAACCCATAAGCAAACCGACAAGAACAAACACAAAAGCAAGTAAAAGCTTTTTCATAATACCCTCCTTGATTGATGATCCCTGTTAATTATTCAGCATGATAACCCTCTTTGGAACCGAGTAAACCTTAAAATATCTGCCTCTGAATGTCAAACAGCAAATTTATTCCTGAATCACCTTGATGATTTTCGACATCAATGTGGCCAAGTAATTTGTCCGCACAAAAAGGGTTTCGCAGAGGCCTGTTGAAGACCCGGGCATGAATTGGGAATGGTTTGCACGCTCCTGGTAGGCCCTGATGTATTTATTTTTTGTAAAGTCCATGATCGGAGATGCCTTGGAGCCGTATGTAAGAAGAAGGTAGGTGTAAAGTGCACGTGAGTTAAAGGGATACACAGTTGCGCCCCTTGTGTTTTGCCCGATACAAGGCGGCATCTGCATCTGCAATGAGAACCTCCAGCGAACGATCCAGCTTCATCTCCGCCACGCCTGCAGAGATTGCTGCCTGGGGGATTTCATTCTCGTCGTAGATAAGTGGAGGGGCTTTTGAAACGGCATCATGAATCCGATCGGCGACCTCTTTTGCCTGCTCCAAATTCACGTCTGGCAGGAGGATGATGAATTCATCTCCACCATAACGGGCAATGACTTCCGATGGGCGCAAATGATGCACGATTGTCTGGGCAACGGAATACAGAATCCGGTCCCCGTAAAGATGGCCGAAACGATCGTTAAAGTGTTTAAATTCATCAATATCGATCATGATGATGGAAAAAGGGGTTTTGTCCACAGAGCAGCGATTATAAATGCGTTCCAGAGCGTTGTTGAGCCAGTATCGGTTATGGAGGCCTGTCAGGGCATCGACGGATCCATAGCGATAATAGAGTTTCTCAAGTTCGACGTCTTTGCAGATGACGGCATCGGCCTGGCGCACACGCTTCGTCAGGGTGAAAAGAAGATTGCAGGCCGCGGCATGGGACGACTGGACCAGGGACCAGAGAATGTCCTCGTCCATGACCATGAGCCGGCTGTCCTCTTCGGCGACAACAAAGGCTGATGTTGGCTGATTGTCAATGACCGACATTTCTCCGACGCTTTCGCCGACTCCCAGAATGGCGATGGGCTCGCTGTCCAGGGATTCCAAATGGACACGCAGACGGCCTTTGAGGACAAAGTACACGGTGCTGTTCAATTTGCCGGCATGAATAAGAATTTCCTGAGCGTGAATTTCGCGCATTGTGCAGGACTCCAGGAGGCCTTTGATGGATTCATAGGCGACACACCTGAAAAGGTGAATGGAACGCAGATCTTCTTCCCGGATATCCGGACATGGATTAGTCATTATTATATTTCTCTATTGTAATGTGACATTATATAAGTAATATGACAAGACCTGTCAAGGAGGATAAGACAGGAAAGTCTTTATGAATGACCATCCGGGTGCGAGAGGATTTCTATGCCTTCCTCCTCTTCTTTGTATTCCAGCGTTTCATACACTCTTTCGTGTTCATTAATCGTTACGGTTCCTCCTTCCCTTCCGCAACCCTTATGCCTATTTTCCGGTAAAGTGCGGGTCGCGTTTTTCCAGGAATGAATAGACGCCTTCCTTGAAATCATCGGTGGTGGCGGCAAGGCCCTGGTAGGCGGATTCAAACTCCAGTTGCGTGGCCAGGTCGGTATTGAGCGATCGGTTGAGCATGTGCTTAATCATGCCGATGGAACGCGTCGCGCCGTTGGCGAGTCTTTTAGCGAACGCGGTGGCTTCAGTCATCAGATCGGCATCATCAACGATGCGGTTGATCAGCCCCAGCTTCAGGGCCTCTTCAGCGCTGATCGGGTCGCCTGTGAACATCAGTTCCTTGGCTTTGGCCAGGCCGACCAGGCGGGGCAGAAAATACGTGCCGCCGAGATCCGGGATCAATCCGCGGCGGACAAAGATCTGGATGAAACGTGCGCTTTTGGCGGCAATGATAATGTCGCAGCTCAGCGCCAGATTGAAACCCGCGCCGGCCGCCACGCCGTTGACAGCGGCAATGATGGGCTTTTCGCAATTGGCCAGGGCAAAGCATATCCGGCCGTAGGCATGGGCGGACAGTTTCATCCCCAGACCTGTGGTCATATCAGGCCGGCCGCCGGCCCCGCCCAGGTCGGCGCCGGTGGAAAAGCCCTTGCCGGTGCCGGTGATGATGATTGCCCGGACAGCGTCGTCCTGCTCGAACTCATTGGCCTTCTGCGCCAGTTCTTCAAGTTGAGCCATGGTGACCGAGTTTAATTTTTCGGGTCGATTGAGTGTGATAATCGCAATGCCGTCTTTTACGTCGTACAGAGTGTCAGCCATAAATAATCTCCTTGTTTTTCATGTTCATTTTCAAATCCTGATGCGTGTTTACGCTCAGGCGTCATCTCTCCAGCCGTTTCGCTAAAGCAGAATTTCCAGATGGGTTACCGGATAAGCCACGCAGGGGTGGATATAGCTAAAGACCCTGTCGGATTTTCTCAACCTGACGCCACCGGGGTGATAGAGGAAGTTCTTTCTTAGAATACTTAACTAATCCGGTAATTTTATTATATGTCACATTTTGAAAATATTCAATGTCTCCTTCGCTTTTTAAAACCTTCAAATCTCTTAAGTGTAATACTTTACCAAGTTCAGATGCTTCCATATTTGGAGATAAAGTTTTTTCAATTAATGTTTCATGTTTCAAGAAGTTTGTATTCCTATAAGTAAGAACAATTCCACTTATACTATAAATAATAGTAAGTCCTATAACAAAAAATCCAATGTCACGATGTAATGAACGTACAAAATGGTTTATTGATTTTTTTTCTTGTTCTTCCATAATCATTTCCCCTGATGTTTTATGTTTTAAAATGTTTGATTTTATTATGGTTGCTGCCCAGCCATTAAATAAATAATTGGTATTTTTAATCATTTATTGCCTTTATACTCTTTTTAAGAAAAATAAAAAGTTCAATAATGTTTAAAATCAAATGAAATGAAAATATAACACTGGAAATTTCACGGTATAAAGGACAAAATCCCGGCGGGTAATTTGTAAGATATTTTTCACAACGGGCCGTAAGCCTCCGTCCTTCAGAGCGGAGAGGATATCAACCAGTTTAAACAAAATCCTTCATTAATGAATTCTGTCGAAAAGGCCTATGTCCGTTAAAATTAGTGCTTATTCTGTTACAGAAAACAAATCATTATTCGTGATCATCTTTAAACCTGCCGCTGATAAAATTTCACTTAAGGACATATCAAAAACGTCCATAAAAAAAGGCGGCACCGGATGAATGCCGCCTTTTCCCTTTTTTACGTTCCCCGCCGGCTAGTGACGTACAAGCAGCACGGGGCTTTTTGCGTCCTCCATGATCTTTTCTGATACATGCCCCAATATCCGTTTCACAAACCCCGTTTTCTGGAATGACGGCATTACAATTAAGTCGACGCCTCTTTCCTCCTGTTCCTTGAGGATCTCATGAACCGGATCCCCTTCCCGGATATCGCTGATCACTTCGATGTTCTGACCCTCGGGAAACCTGGCCAGTTCCCTCTGCATCATTTCTTTTGCCCGGATAATTTCGGCCTCCTCTGCCTGTTTGACGGCCCCTGCGTCCAGGCAGTAATCCCCGCCGCACTGTATAATTGGTTCCGCAACATGCAGTAAATAAACTTTGGCGTTGTATTGCTTTGCCAGTTCCAACGCCTGTTTCAGTGCTTCATCGGATTCTTCAGAAAAGTCTGTCGGTACGAGAATTCTTTTTGGTGCAAACATGACACTCGCCCCCTTTCATGTATATTCACCAATGTTCATTCATCGACTCTAACCAACCTTTCCCCTCATTTTCTTTTCTCGACAAACGCCCCCGATCACCTCCCCTCTGATAGATGGTTTTCAGAACCATTCTATAATCATTAAAATATGCACATAAAATGAGGAAGTCAACAGAGGGGGACAGACAACCCTCTCTGTAAGGGTAGACATTCAGGGGATAAACGATGAATCAGTGGTAATTTTGGTCGATTTGGTAACTAAATGGACATTTCAGAGGATTTTTCAATAACAGTCTAACAGGTTCCGTTGTTCAAATGTGCTTGGGGTCTTGAATAACTAGTTTTCCTCAGTCCACCGCAAAACCTGATAATTCAAGACCCCCACATTTGCACATTTGACCAGGCTTTCATTTTTCTCCGGGGTTCACCTTGGCCCCGGTAATACCCTGTGCAACCTCTTACGATTTCTTTTTCAGGCATTCTTTCATGAACGTTTTGCGCTCATCGCCCTTGAGGGCTTTAGTTTTGGCTTCGGCGCTGCAGGTTCTCATTTTTTCATACTGCGCCTGCTGTTTGGGACTTGGAGCCTTCTTTGCCGGATTTGCCGCTTGAGCGCTAAATGCGATCAGAATACAGGCAACGACGGATGCTGCAACTTTGACAATTTTGTTACTTCCCTTCATAGTGATCTCCTTTAAGGTTAATTTCAGGAAATACCGGATAAGCTTAAAAAATAGCCCGAAACGAAAGATCGTTCCGATCCTGACTTCCTGGGTAAAATAAACGTGTGCGAATGTTTTTTATTGGAAAAGATTTTTTACTACTAAAAGAGAAAATCAAGAATGTCAAGAAATGATTGGCGGCCGATTTTCCTACCAAAATTGCAATAGAATGATTTATGTTTGTAACAAGTCATTCGGCAATGTGAGTATTATCTGAAGGAATCTTCAATAACTGTCAAACAGGTTCCATTGTTCAAATGGCCGATGCTCGTCTTTTGACGATAGTGGCGTGATCTCACGGATAAAACGGGATGGGCTCAAGGTCAGCGTGCCCGCGGCGCGTGTGTAATCCAGAACGGGTGAAGACAGGTAAAGCTGGTCCCTGGCGCGTGTCACCGCGACATAAAAAAGCCTTCTTTCCTCTTCTTCCCCTCCCGCTTCCTTGAGCGCCCTCTGCAGCGGGATCATCCCATCGGCACACCAGATCAAAAACACATAGGACCATTCCAGGCCCTTGGCCTGGTGAATGGTGCTTAAAATCACCTTGTCATCGGGCCGGTCTTCAATTTCTTCCTCTTTGGACATATTGGTAAGCAATGCCAATTCATTCAGAAAATCATCCATGCGCTCAAACTTTGCCGCAAAATTTCCCAGCTGGATCAAATCTTCTTCGCGAGAAGACGAATCACCGTAATGGTCCTGCAGGTAAGTCCGGTAGTCTCCTTTGTTCAAGAGCATGTCGATGATTTTTTCCGGGGTCCTGTCGGGAAGATCCAGTGAAAGCAGCATCAGCAGGGTGTCCCGGCACTGTCCGGCACCGGTTTGCGAAGATTTGGGCAGGCTTTTGATAAACGAGTCCGCAATAAATGCCTCCAGCGGGTTGTCCACAAC
>MWDG01000134.1 GCA_002070455.1 Deltaproteobacteria bacterium ADurb.Bin151 | reverse complement strand
TTCATGTT
This sequence comes from Deltaproteobacteria bacterium ADurb.Bin151, assembly GCA_002070455.1. Classification (GTDB taxonomy): domain Bacteria; phylum Desulfobacterota; class Syntrophia; order Syntrophales; family Smithellaceae; genus UBA8904. The sequence goes on along the minus strand of MWDG01000134.1, from coordinate 5,460 downwards.
TGTGATCGGGTCGCTGTAGTGATTGTCCTGTCCTGCCGAGTTAATGATGATTTCCGGTTTGAATTCGTCCAGCATCGGAAGAATGGCGTTTTCAAGGACAAACAGGAATCCCTCGTCGGATGTGCGCGGGGGCAGGGGAATGTTAATGGTCGCGCCCAATGCGTTCGGGCCGCCGAAATCATCGATAAAACCGGTTCCGGGATAAAGCGTTCGACCGTCCTGATGCATGGAGATGCACAGAACATCCGGATCGTTCCAATAGATGTCCTGCGTTCCGTCGCCGTGATGGCAGTCCGTGTCCACGACGGCGATCCGCCTGATGCCGAACGTATGCCGGATATATTCGATCATCACGGCTTCAATGTTGATGTTGCAGAAACCCCGTGCGCCGTGGGCGACCAGCATGGAATGATGGCCTGGTGGCCGTACCAGGGCAAAGGCGTTGTCAACTTCGCCGCTCAATACTTTCTGCGCAGCGGTAATTGCCCCGCCGGCGGAAATGAGGTGGGAATTCGTTGTCAGGTTTTGCGGATTGGGAACGCAAATATGGCAGCGGTTGATATCAGCGTAGGTGGCAATGCCCGGTTTGTATTCCACAATATTCGGAAAATCCAGCAGGCCTTCTTCGAAAACCTGATCCTGTGTATATAGCAGCCTCTCCTCCCGTTCGGGATGATTGGGAGATATGGCCCAGTCAAATGCCGGGAAAAAAATGAGGCCTGTTTTCTTTTCTTTTGCGGGCATATTTTTTACCTTTCCTTGCCGGAAGAGATCAGTCCGGGTTTGATCTGAACCTTCACACGGATATTTTTCCCTGTTGTGTAAAAGTCCCGAATCATGTTGAATTGCTGCGATTCGGTTACTTCCATGAAGATGTCCTGCTCTCTCGCGCCCATGCATACAGCTTTTTCCCGCAGGAATTTTTTGCCGGTTTCAATGGCATCCGCCAGAGAAAAATTACGGGAAATACTTTCCACATGACCTTCTTCGCAGAGGATAAGTTCTTTCCTTTCCGTGTCCGCAAGGATCGTGATTTCAGCGGTGGTTCTGGCAAGAGCCACTCCCAGAGCATTGGAAACTTCCGAATGTTCGGGTATTAAATAGGAATAGCCAAGATTTTCGGCGATAAAGGGGGCAACTGCGGCGGGCCCGCCGGCAACGTAGAGAATTTTCGGCTGAATAATTTTCCCTTCCAGAAGTTCGTGGATCGTGTAAACCGGTTTATTGTTGATCTGGGCAAGAATATGCCTTACCTGATCCGCGATGATGGCGGCCATTTTCTCGATGATGGCGCGCGCCGCTTCTTCGACTCCCAGTTGAAGTTTTTTTGCGATGAGTGCAATGGCGTTCCGGGCTTTCCCGCTATCGCCGAAAGAAACGATTCCTTCCACAATCATGGCGTCCGTGGGCGTGGGGAACGGCCCGTCCAGTGCGGCAGCCGGCCCTTCCCGTTGCGGTCCGATCAAAATTTCGCCGTTCTCAATTCTGACGACGCTGTCACCGCCCACACCGATGGATTTTGTGTAGAGACCGCGAATCAGCGTTTTTCGTCCGTTGATTTCCACGCCGGATGGTTCGAGAAGGGGAACCCCGTCGGCAAAAACGGAAATATCCGTCGTGGTACCGCCGATATCCAGAGCCACGGCATCTTCTTTCATGCGGGTGGTTGCGAGAACACCCATAATACCGGCCGCAGGTCCGGAGTGAATAGTCTGTACGGGGCAGTCCAGGGATTGATCAATCAAGATCGTTCCGCCGTCTGCTTTCAGAATGTACACAGGAATATTCAGTCCAAATTTTTGGATAAATTCCTGGACATCCCTCACAAATCCTTGATAAATCTCATGAATAGCTGCGTTGAGATACGTTGTGGCAATGCGGCGGGGGAAATTCAGTTGTCCCGACAGTGTGTGTCCCAGAGAAATTTTTCTGGAATCGTTCTGAAGCAATTCAGCTGCATCCAGCTCCTGCTGGGGATTTCGTGAAGAAAACTTGCCTACCACACCGATGTGATGAATTTGGTTTTCTGATATTTCACTGCTAATATCGGCTATTTCGCGGCTATTTACATTTTTAACGGGGATTCCGCGGTGATTGACATAGCCCCTGGCAAAATAAGCGTCTTTACCCAGGTTCAGCGTCGCGGGAGACAAACCCGGCCCGCTTAACAATACCATCGCCACGCGGCTGATCTTATTCTGGACAATCGCATTGGTCGAGATGGTCGTGCTCAATACTATTCTATTGATATTGTTAACATTATTGTCTTTTGTCAGCTTTTCGGCGGCTTCCAGAAGCGAGGCCATGATATTCGCCTGGTTCGTGAGAACCTTGATTTTACTGATCACTTGCAAATCCTGAACCAGAACAGCGTCTGTGTGAGTTCCGCCAACGTCAATACCAAGTATCATTGCAGCGTCCTTATAATGTCAGTTTTGTTTCTTATATATGTTTAAATATCTCTTGACAAGGCAAAAAAAAGGCGTATTGTCACGCATCGTAATGGTAGTGTGCTCACACACTAAAATTTTTGAAAGGAGGAATTGTCTAATGAAGAAGGTATTGGCCATTTTTGTTAGCGTGCTTTTATTGGCTTCTTTATCAATCGCGGCAGTAGGCTGCAAGCAGGCCCCGAAGGAAGAAGCCACGACAGTGGAAGCACCGGCAGCTCCTGCGGCTCCTGAAGCAGCAGCACCGGCAGCCCCGGCAGCCCCTGCAGCTCCTGAAGCAGCAGCCCCTGCGGCACCGGAAGCAGCACCGGCAGCACCGGAAGCAGCCCCTGCAGCTCCTGAAGCAGCACCGGCAGCACCGGAAGCACCGGCGGCTCCTGCGGCAAAATAATGAAATAATCAATTGCAGGATTATAGAACCGGGCAATCTTTACTATATGTACAGGTTGCCCGGTTTTTTTTGTCTTTCGTAGAGTATTCTTTTAAAATATGTTATAAACATAAAAAAACAGGAGGTGCCATATGGCGGAAAAAGATTGGGATCTGGTGAAGGGTGTGGTGGTCGGCGGCCTGATTGGCGCGGCCATCGGCATATTGTTTGCTCCGAAAAGTGGAAAAGAAACCCGTCAGGATATCGCCGACAAAGCCGATGAACTTCTGGTGAAAGCAAAAGCGGAATATGAAAAGACCGCGGAAAAAAGCAAGGCAGCGTATGAAGCGGCTGTTAAACGGCTGAAGGATGCAGAGAGTGTTGCAAAAGAAAAAGTGGAAGAACTGGAAGGAAAAGTCAGTGAACTTGCTCATCAGAGTGCCGAGACACTGTCGGAAAGTAAAAGCCGTTTGAAAAAAGCGATTGACGCGGGAAAGGAAGCTTATCGGGAAGAAAAAGAGAAACCGATGGTTTAATCGTCGAACCGGATACCATCAAAAACATTTCACGGGTTCAGGGTGAAATTTCGGGGAGAAAAATTATGAATCTGGAGACTGGTTTGATCATCATTGGCATTGCCATACTGCTGCTGGTGTTATTCTGCATTCCGGTCCTGCTGAAACTCAGGCAGGCGGTAAGCGACATCAATATCACCCTGCAGACGTTGAACGAGCGGCTGCCGTTGATCTTGAAGAACATGGAAGAGATTTCAACCAATATCAATCAATCGACAACAGCTCTAAATACCCAGGTTCAGAGTTATGCCTTAACCAGCAGCCGGATTAATCTCATGATGAACGAAGCGGTAAGTAAAATAGAAATGGTGGCGCCGCTTGCTCTTTATTCTCCGTTGGTTCGAAAAATATCTTCAGTCATTCCCGTGCTCAAAGGGGTGAGCGCGTTTTTCAGTGTGCTCTCCGGTAAAGAAAAGGCATAAAACGAAATGGCGAAGATGACGTTTTCCAACAGGTGGGGTCGCGTCGCGGTTTCGAAAAAGCCCCCGTCCTCCGGGGGGCAGAAGACGGTTGAAGATACCGTGCGGGAAATGAAAAGCGCCGCCAAAGCACCTAACGGCGAGGACTACCGCGAAAAATCCTTGAGCATTCACGGATTGGTTTGCGCCCGCTGCGGACGCGAGTTTTCGGGCGTGAACCGGCAGCTTTTGACGGTTCATCACAAGGACGGCAATCACCACAACAATCCCCCCGACGGCAGCAACTGGGAAAATCTCTGCACCTATTGTCACGAAGATGTCCACAGCCGGGAAGTGCTGGCCGGTTATCTGGGAGAAAACTCATCGAGCCGGGAAGTCAGCCTGGTTTATGGAGAAACATCACCGCCGGAGTCGGGAACATCGGGCTTGATGGCGCAAAAATTAATGCAGGCCCTGCAAAAAAAGAAATAATATCCATTCACATTTTCCTGTCCTCCGCCGGTGGAGGTGGCGTGAAACGACGGAGGTGGAAATTGTAGGGACTGCTCCCCGAGCAATCGGAAGAGGTAGTACGGAGCGTTGGATATGGAGATTGTAGGGACTGCTCCCCGAGCGGTCCGAAGCGGCGTGTTTGGCAAACACGCCCTACATTACCCCCTGCGTCCCTCCAGGAGACTTTGTCGTAATTAGAAAATGTGTCATTCCGAACGCATGTGAGGAATCTTAAAAAGCATAAAGATTTCTCGTCGCTTTGCTCCTCGAAATGACATGATAACTAATTACGACACAGTCTGCCCTCCAGAGGGGGACAAGCAGAAGGTGAACCCTTCTGAAACGGGCAAACAGAAGGTCGCATTAGCGCAGAAGGATTTTGGAGCCGTTGTTTTCTTTTACCATTTTATCGCCGACCGACGTTCCGCAGTAAACACAACTGTAGTCATATTTGTCGCCCTCAGAAAGGACCAGCAGCAGCCTTTTACGCACGGGCACTGCACGCCCGCATTTCGGGCAGAATAATTCGGTAGCGTCAAAATCTTTGTAAGACGGTTTCATTATCTTTCATCTCTGTCCGGAATGTTTTCCCAATTCTCAAGCCACACGGTGACTTCGCTGTCGCTGGGAGCTCGCCAGTCGCCGCGGGGGGAAAGCGATCCCCCCGAACCCACCTTCGGGGAATTGGGGACGCAGGAACGCTTATACTGGGACATTTTAAAGAATCGATTCAGATAGACATGCAGCCATTTCTTGATTTCTTTCAGGCTGTAGGCGTTTTGTTTTTCCGGCGGGACATCCGGCCACGCGCCTTTGTTTTTGTCCTTCCAGGCACAATAAGCCATGAAAGCGACCTTTGTGGGGAGATATCCGAAGCGTGTAATGTAAAAGTTGTTGAAGTCCTGCAACTCATAAGGTCCGATCGACTCTTCTGTTTTCTGCAGAGGCTGGTTGTTGTGTTCTCCGGGGATCAGTTCCGGTGAAATTTCCGTTGCCAGGACATCCAGAAGAATCTCAGACACTTTTTTTGAAAACTGATGTGTTTGCGCCACCCAGCGGATCAGGTACTGAATCAAAGTTTTCGGGACGCTGGCGTTAACGTTGTAGTGCGACATGTGATCGCCGATCCCGTAAGTGCACCAGCCCAGGGCCAG
>MWDG01000133.1 GCA_002070455.1 Deltaproteobacteria bacterium ADurb.Bin151 | reverse complement strand
CTCGGTTCTGCCGGCAGTCAGGTAATATCCGAAATCACCGATGACAAACATCCCGTTTTCCGCCGCCAGACGATATGTATTTTGTGTTCCGTAACCGGCGCTGACCTTCAGATCCATCTTATCCCTGGACGGTTCTTTGGTAATGATATTGACGGTTCCAGCCATAGCCCCCGATCCGTAGAGAAGCGAACCGGAACCTTTGACCGTTTCAATCCGCCCGATATTGTCGACGGGAATCTTTCCCACATCCGCAACGCCCAATGAAGGTGCACCGAAGTTGACGCCGTTGACGAGGACCTGGGTCGCATTGCCCCGCATACCGCGAATATGGATTTCCTGTGTCGCCCCACCGTAATTGCCATAGGTCTGCCAATCGATCCCCGGTTCACTGGCGAGTAACTCCCCGACCGTTTTCGATCCCGACACCTGAATATCTTTACTGTCCTTGATAATAACAGCATTAGGAATGTCTTTTCGTATCGAAGGAAGCTTCGTGGCAGAGACAACCACCTCTTCCATACGGACAGGCTGATTGGATGAGTCACCTTTCTGTGCTTCTTCCTTTGGCATGACATCTTGGTTTGAGTCACCATTCTGCAGTTTTTCGGCAGCTGACGCGTCTTTTGGAGAATCACTCTGAGCTGCCGCAAGAGCAAAATGGACGGAACCAATGATGAAAAGGATTAAAAAAAGAATTACAGCTGATTTTGAAAAATGCTTCATGGACTTTCTCCTTTCCCCCTCGGGAACAAAGTTTATGGTGACTGTCCATAAAGTCTCCTGGCTTGCGGCGACCTACTTTCCACGCCTTCCCGACGCCATGCGTCAGTGGCATTTTGTGGATTTCGTTCCGCGTACAGTTGCGGGGCAGCGCCGGATTTAAACCGGCTTCCTTTTTTTGAACAGCCTGTTCAGGTTAGCAATGTCACACGGGTCGAACCGTCATGCGGATTGAGGTCAATCCCGACGTCGACATCGTAAACCTCTTTCATATTTCGCGCGGTTAAAACATCCGCGGGAGTTCCTATAGCATATTTTTCCCCTTTGTAAAGCAAAAGAAGCTGATCGGCGTTTTGCGATGCGAGATTGACATCGTGTGTGACAAAAATCACTGTCAGGTGACGGTCCCGGTTCAATTGCCTCAAAAGGGAAAGAAACTGCGCCTGATGTTTCAAATCCAGGAAAACCGTGCTTTCATCCAGAAGCAGAATCTTCGGCTCCTGCGCCAGAGCGCGCGCGATCAGCACGCGCTGCCGTTCACCTGCGGAAAGTTCATTGAAGCGGCGTTGGGCAAAGGAGAGACAATCGGTTTGGGCCATGGCCTCACGGGCGATTCTGTAGTCCGCCCTGGTTTCAAACGCAAGCGAACCCCGGTAGGGGAAACGGCCCATCATGACAATTTCTTCTGCAAAAAACGGGAAAATGGCGGGTGATTCCTGGGGAACAATGGCCACGGTTCGGGCAATCTCGCGGCGCGTCCATTGCCTGGTGTCTTTACCTTCGATGAGCACCCTGCCGGAAAACGGAAACAGCGTGGCGTTGATTAATTTAAGCAGCGTGGTTTTCCCCGACCCGTTGGGTCCGATAACCGCCACGATTTCAGCCCGGTCCAGGCCAAACGAAATATCTTCCAGCACCGGTTTGTCCGTGTAGCGGAAGGATAGGTTCTGCGTGCAGAGAATTGACATTATCCGCGCCCCTTTCTTCTCATGAGAAAAATAAAGTAGGGAGCGCCGCAGAGGGCGGTGATCACCCCGACGGGCAATTCCGCGGGCGAAAGAACGGTTCTGGCCAGCGTATCGGCCACCACCAGAAAGGAAGCGCCGAAGAGCGCCGCAGAGGGGAGCAGCAGCCGGTGATCGGAGCCGAACACCAGACGCATCATGTGCGGTACCATAATCCCGATGAAACCGATAATACCGGCAAATGAAACTGCCACTGCTGTGATTAATGAAGTGACTAATAACAAAAGATATTTTGTTGCAAGGACATTCACCCCAAGCTGCAGGGCGGTCTCTTCCCCCTGAACGATCAAATTCAGTTTGCGGGCCTGAGCGTAAAGCAGGACGAAACATGCCGCGCAGCATAAGGCAGCCCCGAAAATCTCCTTCAGTGACGCGCGGGAAAGATCACCCATGAGCCAGAAGCTGATGCTATGCAACTCCATGCTGTTGACGATGGAAAGGGCAAAGAGAATCGCTGCGGAGAAAAAGGCGTTTACCACCACACCGGCCAGCAAAAGTGAATTGTCCAGGAGCACACCCCTGGAACCGCCGGCCACAACAAAAACCAGAAAAACGGTCGCCAGCGCTCCGCAGAAAGCCAGAAAAGGCACACCCAGATAAAAGGAAGATGCACCGACGACGATGCCGACGATCGCGCCAAGCGCCGAACCGCCGGAAATACCCAGAACGTATGGATCAGCCAGCGGATTGCGCAGGAGCGCCTGAAAAACAACCCCGCCCAGAGACAACGACGCACCCACGATTCCGGCAAATAAAATACGCGGCAGCCGCACGGAAAATAAAATCAATTCTTCTTCGGATGTTCCTGACACATTGCCGAAAATCGTCCCGAAAACCGCCCTGGCTACATCGGCAGGTGCGATGTGGATTGCGCCCAGGCAAAGCGCAGCAAAGCATAGCATTAAAAAAAGAAGAAAAAGAAGTGCGCTGATTTTCAACACGCGCAATAAGGTTACACGACGATAAATGATGTTTTCCCCTCCTTATTTGCCAGGAATGATTAAGCAGTCGATACGCTTTGTGGCATTTTTTATCAAGAGAATTTTCTGACAACGGAACGCTTGTCCGCAACAGTCTGGATTTCTGAACGGGCAGACAGGTGCTCGTTTATTCCCGTCTTTTCCCGACCGGGGCCAGATAAATGGTAAATTCTTCATCACCGTCCACGCCCAGAAGTTCATCACACGCCTCCTGATCGTAAGCGGCAACGGCACATACACCCGCACCGATGGCCTGTCCGGCCAGATAAAGATTCTGACAGACGTGACCGGCGTCGATGGCAATGACTTTGTGCGCCGCCAAATCGTAGCGCCACTCCATCCTTGCCGGAATCGCCGTCCAGAAAAATGTCACAGCAGCGGCTGCGATAAAGCCCTGTCCGAAACAGGCCATGGCCGCTTTACGACCGATCTCAGGGTCGAGTCGAAGCCTCGCGAGCTGACCGTCAAAGGGCAGATAACGGTAAAGGCCGGATTCCAGTGTGTTCACACGATTAACAACCAGATAGGTTTCCAGGGCGTGACGCGCGCCTGCAGACGGAACCGTCCGAAGCGCCGATTCGGCGGACAGGATTTCCCGAATGCCCTGGGTACCCCAAAGCAGCGCGGAAACCTCCTCCAGAGTCAACGGAGTGGGCGTATACTGACGAACACTCTCACGCAAAGCTATTGCTGCGCTCACCGGCATTTTCGCCAGGCTGGTCAGAGCCCTGGCACCGTCGGGCAAGTCAATTCGGTCTATTCCAGGCGGACATTTTTTTTGCGGCGGCGGCGCGGGAAGCCCCCTGCTCTGGGCAGTCTCAGAAAAGTCAATCCGCTGACGGATGGTATCTTTTAAAAAGAACCTGTTCATCCTGTATTTATTCGAGGACATGCGGCCCCCTTCCCCTCCGGTTGCCCGCGTCATGAACCTTTTTTATCGATTCTGACAAAGTCGGTCATTTCCCTCCACAGGTTTTCACCTGCGAAAAACGGCCAGTCATTATGGCCCGCCCCCTTAATCACCCACATGCGCTTTTTCCCTTCCGGCAGCTTCTCGTATAAATGATGAGCATGTTTAATGGGAAGGATTTCATCATACTCGGCGCCGACCACAGATATCTTGTTCTGAAAAGATTGGAGATTGGAAATGCTGTCATATTTATCCGTTAAAACCAGCTTCACCGGCAGAAAAGGGAACAGGGATTTGGCAACGGCCGCCAGCGTGTCCCAGGGTGTGATGAGAATGATGCCGGCAACGGGAACTTTTGTATGCCGGGCAACCGCGGCCGCGACCCCGCAGCCCAGCGATTCTCCCAACAGATAAAGCGGGTCCCCGTACTGCTCATAGGCGATGCGAACAGTTTCCAGACCATCGGCAACAAAGGACTTTTCTCCTACCTCCCCCGGTCGTCCTCCGTATTTTGGATATTCAGCCAGGATGACCCGGAAACCAAGTTCCGACAGAGGCTCGAGGTAGAATCCCCTGTCAAACGCCGTACCGCCGTTGCCGTGAAAGAGAACAATCGTGCCTCCGGGAGCCTGCTGATTGCCGGCGGAAACCAATCCCCGGTAATCCGAACCCTCTGTATGCCACAGCTCCATATTTTCAGCAGCCAGCATTTGGGGAGAAGGCCGATCATCATTGGGAAAATAAAGAAATCTGTTCTGCATGTCACAACCTCCGGAAAATATTGCCAGTATAAGAAAAAACCATATTTTTCTCATAAAAGCATGTGGAATCCTTCCCTGAATTCAATCACTTTTTTGAAAGGGTAACATATCCTATTATTTTGTAAAGCATAATAGTACAATAAATATAAGCAAATAGATAACTGACAAGCCCGGTTTTTCCGGACTGATCTCATCATTTTTATAGCATAAAATTGATGTTTCGGTTAAGTACCTTCCCATGAATACGAACTGGCTGCTGGTAAATACGCCCGAAGCCGCAAAACGCGCCGCTGAACATTTGCGTCAGGCTTCCATTCTAGGCATTGATACAGAATACGATTCCTTCAGATATTTCAGGGAAAAACTCTGCTTAATTCAAATCTACGCAAAGCCCACCACCTATGTCATTGATGCAATGGCCCAACTGGATTTGTCCTTTTTAGCGAGACCTTTAAAAAGTAAATCCGTTGTAAAAATCCTTCACGCCGCAGACAATGACATCCGCCTGCTGAAAAGAGACTATGGATTTGAATTTAAAAATATTTTTGATACCCACCGGGCCGCCATGCTGCTGGGATTCCATCAACTCTCTCTGGAAAAGATGATCAAGGAATTCCTCGACGTGGAACTTAAGAAAAGCAAGAAGATGCAGCGTTCACGATGGGACCAGCGACCGTTGACCGACGAACAGCTTGCGTATGCCGTACAGGACGTGACCCTCTTGCCTGCGCTATATGAAAAGCAGCGTATCAGCCTGCGCGAAAAAGGTCTGGAAAAAGCGGCGGACGAGGCCTTTGTGAAAATCGCCGCCGCCAGCTGGCAGGAAAGAAGTTTTGACCGCCGCGGGTATTCAAAAATAAAAGGGTATTACTCGCTTGCCCGTGAGCAGAAGGAAATGATCAAAAAACTGTATGCGTGGCGTTTTGAGCAGGCCAAAGAAGCCAACTGCGCGGTATTTATGTTTCTACCCGATGAGAAACTCGCAGAAATGGTTTTAAACAAGGACCATCTCCAGGAAATCCTGTCCCCCGAAAAATACCGTCGCTACGGTGGTGATCTCGAACGAATCCTGGAGGGAAGCGCCCTTTGAATGTCATTTTGTGGTCAAATGAACTTAAAATTGGGTAGGAGGCGGGGTTACCCCCGCCGTCCTCCCACACCACCGGACGTGCGGTTCCGCATCCGGCGGT
>MWDG01000132.1 GCA_002070455.1 Deltaproteobacteria bacterium ADurb.Bin151 | reverse complement strand
CGATGAAATCTATGGCCGCCACACCGGTCTGGCGCGATTGATTGCCTATCGCGAGTTGGCCTCACTGGGGCTGGGCGGTCTCAATATGCCTTTTTATCTGGGAGCATCTGTCGAGGCGGGCAATGTCTGGACAAGGCGCAGCGACATTAATTTGAATTCGCTCATTTTGGCCGGCAGCGTGTTTATCGGCATGAAAACATTTCTGGGCCCAGTGTATCTGGCTTACGGCCAGGCGGAAAGAAAACACTCGTCGGTCTATCTGTATCTGGGGCAGAGGTTCTGAAAGGCGGGGGATGGGGAATGGTGGAGGGTTAGAAGATTAGATGATTGGAAGATTAGAGGGTTAGAGGGTTAGCTAATAGCGCGTGGCTAAAGGCCAAAGGATAAAGGCAAAAGGATAAAGGATAAAGGATAAAGGATAAAGGATGCTCGACAGGCTCACCACGAACGTGCAAGTAAAACTGAGCGAATTTTAGAGGAATATTCAAATAATCCCGCTCGTCCTGAGCTTGCCGAAGGGGATGAGCGAGGGGATGGTTGGACGTTCATGCTTCGACGGGCTCAGCACGAACGGCAATTAAAGCTCACCACGAACGGACAGTAAAATTCAGGGCTAACGGGTAGTAACTGCACCATACTCGGTCAGTAAAAATAGCATGAGCAAACACAGGAGTTCATGATGTCTTTCTGGGTTTATATTCTGCGTTGTTCTGACGGTAGTTATTACACAGGACATACAGATAATCTGGAAAAACGTATCGGCGAGCATATGTCAGGTGCGCTCCCTGGTTGTTATACATTGAAACGTCGCCCTCTGGTTTTAGTTTTTTCTGAGGAATTTAAAACTCGCGAAGAAGCCCTATCATCTGAACAGAGAATCAAAGGCTGGAGCCGTAAGAAGAAAGAAGCCATGATACGTGGTGATTGGGAGGAAGTATCCTGCCTGGCCCGTTGTTCAAAATCGTTTCGAAAACCATGAACCTCTCAAACCCCGCTCATCCTGAGCCCGTCGAAGGGCCTGTCCTGAGCTTGTCGAAGCCTGTCCTGAGCTTGTCGAAGGGGATGAGCGAGGTGATGGTTGGCCGTTCATGCTTCGACGGGCTCAGCACGAACGGCCATTAAGGCTCAGCACGAACGGCAATCAAAACTCACTGCTTCGTGTCCTCTGCTGTGGAGGTAGAGAGTTAGCGGATTAGTTGATTAGAGGTTTAGAGGGTTAGATGAAGGGTGATTTGGTGGGATGTGGGGAAGTTGTCTGAAGTGGCGCAAATGAGGGAGCGGAAGAAAAACGCCCGGGATTAATCCCGGGCGCCGTGGAATGTGTTGATTAACCACCTGAAGGCTCTAGTCGCGCTCGTAGGCGCCCATTGACCAGGGGACGCTGCGTAGCGTGCCTTTCTTGTCAAGTTTCACGCCGTTGCCGCTGTCTTCCGGGAAGGATGGTACCCCTGAGAGGTCGTCGCCTCCTTGGGTTACGGTTGCGGGGCTCGCGGCAGTCAGGTCGTACTCAGGGCCAGCGGAAAGAGCAGGATCAACATCGGTACTTCCGTCGCTGTCTGGGCGCCCAAAAATCAAATCGGCAATTGTTTGGGGCCGAAAGCCATCAGTGCCAAACACAATATATTCCCACCCGTAAAAGTCATTTTTATAAATGTTGGATTCACTAACCATGGATGGACCTTCGTAAATAGCATAATCTACAAATGTTGCACTTGGCTGGCAGTAAAAGATATTATTTTTAACGTCCACGTAGGTTTCCAGGCCAACACTACCTACCGCGAAAATGCCGTAGCCGCCAGACGAACCTTGGGGCCCGCCTTGTACGACAAGGGTATTGTTATAGACCAGTGGCGAACCGGCAAGGTTCATGAAGTACATGGCATATGCAAATCCTTGATTTGTAATTGTTGCTTCAATAACATTGTTGAAAATCCGTGGCTGGATTTTTCTGTCGGCATTCGTGCCTGTCGCATGAATACCAAATGCCCCACGTGATTCGTCCCATATCACGGGGTTGGCGTTGCTTACGATATAATTTCCGCTAATAATAACTTGCAATGAACCGACCTGGTTATTTTTTAGACTAATACCATGGTTCCGCATGATATTTGATCCGCCGCTGATGTTGTTGCGGGTAATGATTGATGTTTCGGCCAGAGGGTATGTTATGGTAATTCCTTTGGATGAATAAGAGCCGCTTCCTCCATTTATATTATTGTCCACAATATTCTGGTCAGCCGCTGTTTCAATATAAATGCCGTTGGAAGAGGCGCCTGAAGCTCCACCATTAATGTCATTGCGGTGAATGAGCGTTTTTGAGTTTGTGCCATGAATATAAATACCGTTTGATTCATTTGATCCGGGACCGCCGTGGATGGTGTTATTTTGGATAGTCACCATGCCGGTGATATCCGCGACATTGACGCCGTGGGAATTGCCGGTATGATGAACCTCAATGACAAAGCCTTCAAGAATCCAGTCATCGCCTGAAACGCCGGTGACACGCACGCCGGAGCCAGATCCGGCGGCGTCGACACCCCTAATAAATGTTCGGTATGTGGCGTTTTCTCTGTCCTCCTCGTCGCGGTCTCTCCAGTCATCTGCAGAAAAGCCGCCGTAGAGGGAAAGGCCGTCTTCCAATGTTACATTTTCATTGTAGGTGCCGGCGGAAACATAAATGCGGATGATGCCCGGTACAACTGCTCCAACTGCGCCGTTAATTGTCTTTTTGGGGTTCTCGATGCTGCCGTCATTTGCGTCATTGCCACTGCTGTCAGAGACAAAAAGAGTATTGCGTACATCGGTGGAGATCTCTATTTTAGTTGCGGCTGCCTGCAGATTGGATGTCGTACCCTCGGCCACGCAATAGACATCGTAGTCGGTGTCGTAATCAAGCCCGATTATTTTCAAACTGGAAAAATTATCGTTGTCTGTCGGGGCAGAACCGTTAGGTACGGCAGTGTCATCTGAGTCTGTGCCATCTTGTACCTGGCGGGGAGAGGGGGCATCATTGCCCCGGGGTATGGCAACGCAGTAAACAGTGCCTTGTTTATTCAGCCTGGAGATGACGAATGCAGTAGAATCCATTACATCGGCTTCCGGGGAACCGGCTTGCCATTCGGGCGGCCCTGCATTCCCGCCTCCGCCGAAAAACCCTCCTCCACCGCTACTGCAGGCGGCCAGAAAAATACTCGTTAAAAATGCGACCAGAAGTATTATTTTGTTTTTCAACATGGTCTTTCCTCCTTAAATAATTGTATGACATTCTATCACATTTGATTGAATTGATAAAGTGTGATTTAGAAGGCGGGAATAGTTCATAGTTGATGGTGGATAGACGTACAAAAACCCCGCTCCCCTGAGCTTGTCGAAGGGCCTGTCCTGAGCTTGTCGAAGGAGAAGCGTCTGATTGCTTTCCGGGTTTTCTCATCCTTGTTTACTTTTGCCTTGCCCTGTGGTTATACAGCAGCCGTTTGTTAAGATCTAAAGATCGTGGGCAAGATGAGTCTGATAACTATATTTCTTTTGGCGTTTGGTCTGGGGGTGGACGCCTTTTCTGTGGCGATCGCCGCCGGTGCCGCTGCCGCTCAAAGAACCTGGCGCCCGGTTTTGCGCCTTTCTCTCGCCTTCGGATTGTTCCAGTTCATCATGCCCCTGCTGGGCTGGATGGCCGGTGCGACGATTACCTTTCTGATTCACAGATTTGCCCATCTGGCCGCTTTTATCCTTCTGGCGGCGATTGGCGGGAAAATGATTTACGATGGTTGTTCAAAAGATAACCCCCGACAAAAAGTTGATCCGACCAGGGGATGGCCACTTCTGGGGCTTGCCGTGGCCACCAGTGTCGATGCGCTGGTAGCGGGATTCAGCATTTCGTTACTCAAGAGCCCCATCTTGTTCGCCAGCGTGATCATTGGGCTTGTTTGTTTTGTGATGACGGCGTTGGGAATGGTTTTTGGAAAAGCGTTGGCGCGCCTGCTCGGCAATAAAGCGGAGATTGCCGGTGGTCTGGTTTTAATCATTATCGCTGTAAAAATCCTTGTGGAGCACGGGTGATAAGGTGTACAAAAGATCACAAATATTGCCACCCGACGGGTCGTGCCGCGTTTTTCTCCGGTCGCCCGGGAAAGGAATAAAAATGTATTATCAGATTATCAGGTCGGGAAAAGAAGAAATAGGCCTCGTCTGGAGGCAAGATGGCGCCGGCCCGCTGGTAGAGTTTATTTATTTGCCGGGGAAAGAAAAAATGGTGCGGCGGATAGCACGTGATTTTCCCGACATAGGCCTGACGCCCCAAAAAATTCCCCTGGGACTGGATCGGGCGATAGCCGCTTTATATGAGGGGCAAAAAATAAGCTTCGACCATTCTTTCCTTAACTGGTCAAAGCTATCCGGTTTTTCGGCCCGCGTGCTGAAGCAGACATGCAAAATACCCCGCGGGAAAGTCCTCACCTACGGCGGGCTTGCCGCCAAAGCAGGCAACCCGCGCGCCGCCCGGGCGGCGGGCACGGCACTGGCCCAAAATCCCTTTCCCATCGTTGTTCCCTGCCACCGTGTCCTGAGGGCTGACGGTTCAGTGGGAAACTTCGGGGGTGGGATGTCCATGAAAAAACAGCTTCTGGAAAAAGAGGGGGTCTCTTTTGATGCCAGAGGCAGAGTTCACGCCTCGTGTATCCGGCATTAGCCATTGATGTTTTGGCCTGCCGCCGCTATATTATCATCAATTGCCGCTCTTGGCGGGGCAGTCCCGGGAGGTGTCTATGAAGAGATATTTTGGAAAAATCCTTTTAATCATTGCGCTCGCCGCACTTTTTGTACCATCAGCTCCGGCGGCGGAGGAATATGAGCAGACCGAGCCTCCGCGTACCTACAGTCACGAAGAGCTTGCACAGATGCTCGCCCCGATCGCTTTGTATCCCGACGCACTTTTGTCGCAGATCCTGATGGCCGCCGCCTATCCGTTTGAAGTAGCGGAGGCGGACAGATGGTTGACCAACAACCCTTTCGTGACCGGCGACGACCTCGATGAGGCGCTCCAGGCCAAGGACTGGGATGTAAGTGTGTTGGCTTTGTGTCATTATCCCAAAGTTCTGGCCATGATGAGCGAGAACTTGAGCTGGACGGCGGCGCTCGGGGACGCGTTTACCTATCAGGAAGAAGAAGTCATGGACATGGTCCAGGATCTGCGCAGCAGAGCCTACGAAGCGGGCAATCTCGCCACGAATGATGAGCAGAAAGTGATCGTCGAAGAGCGTCTGATCCGCATCGAACCGTACAGCTATCACTATTTCTATGTGCCCGCCTATGATCCTTACTATGTTTACGGCACATGGTGGCTGCCTCTGTTTCCGCCTTTTGCGATTTTTTTCCCCGGCCTTTTTGTTTACGGCCCCGGCGTCATCTATTCGCCGCGTATTGAAGTGGGTTTTGGTGTGTTCGGCTGGAGCCATTTCAACTGGCGGGCCCGTCGTGTGATCATCAGGGATATGCATAAGACGAGAAAGTTCAACCGGCACTACGACAGATATTCATCAAAAGAAGATCATCGCTGGCGGCCGGATCCCGGTAAAAGGCACTGGAGCGAAAAACGGCGGGG
>MWDG01000131.1 GCA_002070455.1 Deltaproteobacteria bacterium ADurb.Bin151 | reverse complement strand
TTTGATCCTCCGCACAACAAAGGGATTGCTCAGCCGGGCAATCGGGTAGAATTCAAAAATCGGATTACGATTGACGTAGTCATACAGGGCGCGGCTTCCGTAACAATAGCATGAGGTGATCAAGCCGCCTGTGTAACGGCTGCGATCGAGGGATATTGCTCCCGATTCGATCAGATCGATGGCCCAGTCGGAAACAACATGCGTCAGAATCCCCAGATTCTTCTTCTGCTTCAGATGATCGGCAACGGCGTTGAATATTCTACCTACATGGAGCGCCACGGTGGCGCCGTCCTCAATGAGGTTGGAAATATTCCAGCCGATCCGGTCTATGATTTCGTCATAGGGTTTATTTTCCCGTTCAATCAGGGGCAAATCGCTTTCGACAATAAAATCGACACTGCTCAGATGAATCACCGTCTCGCCGTGGGTTACCGGCATGTTGGGATTGATTTCGGCAATCACCAGAGATGCCTGTTTAATGACAATGTTGGCCACATCCACCGCAACACCCAGAGATACAAAACCCTTGTCGTCAGGCGGGGATGTCAGAATAATCGCGACATCGACCGACACCGCTCCACTTAAGAAAATATATGGCAGCTCCATGAGATTGGCAGGAATAAAATCGACCTTGCCGTCGGCGATATCCTTGCTGATGCTTTCACCAATGTTGAACGTCTTTAAGCGGTATTGCCGGCTTTCATTCGGAGAAGTCAGGTACTTCCCCAGAGTGATCAGCTGAATGATTTCCAGGTCGCGGATGTTGCTTGCGTCGGATTGGGCGATGGCCGACAGGACTTTCCCGGGAGCTGCAACCCCGCTTGTCGCAAATATTTTCTGACCGGGTTTCAGTTTTTCCAGCACCTGGTCGGTGCTAATCATTTTGGAGCGGTAGTCTGTTCCGCGGGCAATGGTTCTTTTATTCATAGACAATCCTTAAAAAATCTTTCATGGCTGCCGTTTTTTTCCGTGCGGACAAATAACAGATAACACAAACACCTGAAAAAATCTTCCACAACTTCCTGCCCATGGCAAACTAACCTGTAATATCAATATTTTCAACACGGTTTGTCCGATGCTTGCCCGAAAATGCTTTTACCGTTTTGCATGAGTCTGCGCTTGACAAAAAATATGGCATCATTAATAGAGTATTATAATGAAAATTTATGCCCTGCCGGCAAGGGCCATGGGGAAAAACAACGAAGAAAAGGTGAGCCTTGTGAAAAAAATGAAAAAATTGCTGGTAGCCAATCGGGGAGAAATCGCCCTGAGAATTATCCGCACGGCCAAGGAAGTGGGCCTTGATACCGTGGCGGTCTATGAAAAACCGGATAGAGAGGCTTATTATCTGCGTTTCGCCGATGAGGCCATCATGATTGGAGACGGCCCCCGCAAGGATTACCTGAACATTGATAAAATCATCTGGGCGGCGCAAAAATCGGGAGCAGACGCCATTCACCCCGGCTACGGCTTTCTGTCGGAAAATCCGGAGCTGGCTGCGGCATGTGAAGATGCGGGAATCACTTTTATCGGTCCTCCACCACAGGTCATTCGCGATCTTGGCAACAAGGTGGTTGCCCGCGACATTATGAAAAAAGCGGATATCCCCTTCATTCCGGGTACCGGAACACTTGCCGACGGTGAAGAGGGAATCCGCCAGGCCGTCGAGTTCGGAAAACAGAGGGGTTATCCCGTCATGTTCAAAGCGCTGGCGGGAGGCGGTGGACGCGGCATCCGGAAAATCAACAGCGAACAGGAGCTGCGGGCACAATTGCCGCAGGCCCGCTCCGAAGCGCGTTCCGCATTTAACGACGAAAGAATCTACATTGAAAAATGTATAGAATCCCCCCGTCACATAGAAGTGCAGATTCTGGCCGATGTCTACGGCAAAGTCATGCATCTGGGCACACGGGATTGCTCCATTCAGCGCCGTCATCAGAAACTTCTTGAAATCGCGCCCGCCGATCTGCCACCCAACGTCCTTGAAGCGATCCACCAGACTGCCATTCGGGCGGCGCACCAGGCGGGGTATGTGAATGCCGGAACCGTGGAATTCCTCGTCGATCCGAAAACAAATGAATTCTGGTTCATGGAAGTCAATACACGGCTTCAGGTAGAGCATACGGTCACAGAAATTCTGACAGGCATCGATATCATTCGCCAGCAGATTCTCCTGGCCGCAGGCGGCAGGCTCGAGATACCCGAAGAAAGAATCCATCTGGTCGGCAAAGCCGTCCAGGTGCGCATTAACGCGGAAGACCCCAAAAATAATTTCATGCCCGAAGGCGGAAAACGCGTCGAAGTCTACCAGTCCCCCGGCGGGCCGGAAATCCGCCTCGACGGGATCGTTTACCAGGGCTATAAAATACCCACCGATTATGATTCATTGCTGGTGAAACTGACGGTTCGCGGCTATTCCTGGGCACATACCATTCAGCGCCTGAGACGTGCATTGAAAGACTTTTTGATTATCGGCCCGAAGACAACCATCCCTTTCTATCTGGCTATTTGCGATGAAAAGGATTTTTGCAGTGGACAATTCACCACAAGCTATCTCGATTGTCACCCGGAATTATTTGATTATCCGGATACGGAACGTGAAATCGCAAAACTATCCAAACTGATCGCGGAAATTCATGCCAGGAAAATCAATCCTTATGCTTATTGACGTATCCAGAAGGCAGAACTGAGGAGCAATGATATGAAAAATGTCTTGGAAGGCAGAATCACTCCCCACGAACTCAAAAGCGCGGGCGTCGCCGCCGTTTTTGAAAAAATGCGCAGACAGAAAGGGTACTACCTGACCAACACGGAACGAGACCTTTCGCAGTCGGATTTTAAAAACCGGATTATGCCCCACACACAGATTCTGGTAGCGCCTGAAAGAAACACGGCGGGATACTTTTCGATAGAGATTACAGGTGGTGCATCGGTCCACGTTGACATGCTGCGCAAGCAGATGAACCCGCTGGAGAAACTGGAAGTGCTCGCAGGCTATATGCCCGACACACTTTTTCAAACCCTTTGCCGCGGCATCAATTTGTTCGGCTACAGGCCCTATCCCGAAAACGTCATCCGGCTGACGGTCGAAGCTTTTGCGCGCCATGTCCATGTATGGCGTGTTTTTGACTTTTTAAACTATATTCCCAATATGATCCCCGTCTATGAAGAGGTCAAAAAAGCGGGCAGGATTCTGGAGGCGGCCGTCTGCTTCTCAACAGGGCCCGAACACACCAACAAATTCTATCTCAAAAAGGTTGCCGAGATTCTGGATGTCACGGGACCAGACATTCTGCTTGCCATCAAGAACCACGGCGGACTGGGTTCCCCCAAACGCATCGGCGAACTGGTACGGGCGATTTCTAATAAATATCCGGGCCTGCTGATCCATTACCACGGCCATAATACGGACGGCAACGAAATCGGCCGCATTGTCGCCGCGGTGCAAAACGGCGCAAAAATTGTGGACGCCAGTGACCATGCGCTCACCGGCTTCTATGGCCCGCCGCCGCTGCTGACCGTTGTAAACACCCTCGAAGATTACGGCTATGAAGCCGTCGGATTGGATAAGCAGGCAGTGATCGAGACGTCCAACAAGCTGAGGCATGAGCGTCTCCATTACCGTGATTTTGAATCGCAGTTCTTTGGTTTTGATCCGACGGTCCAGACGCATAAACTGCCCGGCGGTGCAACAGGATCAAGCTTTGAACAGGCTCAAAAAGGCGGATTTCTGGATCGCATGCCCGAAATCCTGCAAAATGAACTTCCGAGAGTGCAGATCGAGCTGGGCAACTTCTGGAGCGTTACCCCCGGCTCCCAAATTCTCTGGACCACGGCCGCCAACAATGTCATCAAGGGCGGGCGCTACAAGGACGCCAGCGATGATTTGAAAAATCTGCTGCTGGAGCGCTACGGTAAATTCCCGTTTTATCGTCCCGGCGGGGAAATATACGAAGCGGTTTTCGGCAAAGAATGGAAAAAAATTCTCCGCAGCGAAGGCGGATACCAGAAAATCGAGGATATAGACCTGGACATTGAAAAAAGAATGCTTGAACACGCACTGGGCAGAAAGGCCAGCGCAGATGAGCTTGTCCTGTATCTCCAGCATCCGAACGATGCCGTTGGCTTCTTTAAGTTCGAAGAGAAATTCGGTAAAACCTGGGTGCTGCCGCCCGGCGTCTGGCTCAAGCGCGGCGGTTTCAGTTACGGGGAAAAATTTGAATTTCCGGACGCCTATGGCAAGCTGCACACCATTGAAATCGGCCTGCATCGCCGCAGCAAAGACGGATCGCACGTCACGATTCTCGGAGTGGATTATCACCCCGAACCGATTCTGACCATCATCGAAGAAGAAGAAAAAAGCAAAGCTAAGATTACGACACTGTCGGCAAAGGAAATCGATACACTGGCCCGCTCGGGAGACATTCGCGCAACCATAAAGGGACTGGTGAACCAGGTGCCTGTTGTCAGCGGAGACGAAGTGGCCGAAGGCGATGTGCTCATCGTTCTGGAAGCCATGAAAATGCTGACCAATATCATTTCCGAAGTCAGCGGCAGGGTAGCTGAAATCTATGTCTCTCCCGGCTCGTCTGTGAATATCGGCGACAAGCTGATGATGATTGAATTGTAGAAATTGAAAAGAGGTCGTTTACGGCGGAAAGGTCAAGTTTTTCGGGAGATGGCCATGATCATGAAAACCCGCATTCTTTTATCAGCATTGCTTATCCTTATTTTTGGCCTGCTATCCGGCGCAGGCACCGCATATGCAAATGAGGAAGATGTTTTAAAAACATTGAGCTATAAGCTGCCTGTTACACGAAACGGCGTCACTGTCACAAAAGTGGCGACACCGTTTTGGCAAAGCGAATATCCGGGACCCGTCATTGATGTCAGATCAAAGAAATCCGGCACGATGACCGTGCAGGCTTATCAGTCGCTGAGGAAACTGGATTCACCGGTTGCCTGTACGATTAAACACGGAATCTATCATCCCTGGTCAAAGACAAAAAATTCAGTCATTCATTATTACACCATTACTCCGGTGGAAGACTACAAGGCGCTGAAGAAGGCTAAACTTGAAGAATACACGATTCATGCAGGTGACATCATCACCAACGTGGTCTATCTTTCTGAAGGTTTTTGTAAAGGTAATTTAAAAAACAGGCAGATCGAGTTTACATGCAGCGCCCTGCAGGAAAACCAACGGGATTTTCAACTGCTGGGCAAGGCTGAAAACGGATCACGCCCGGAACAGTGGCTGTACGTAAAATGCGAAGAGGGTCATAAAGCTTTTATTCAAGACACAGCATTATTAAATACAAACGGAGTCAAAAAGGGGTCATTATCAAATACGGGGAAGTCGGCCCTTGACTTTCTTTTCAAGACATATCCTTAAACATATCAAAATACGTAACCAGTTCCTTCCTTTTCTTTAGTCAGCCGAATACAGGTAATATCCGCTTACCAGGTAAAATCGCATTACAACGAATCAGAAGGAAATTTATATTGACAAAAACTTAGGCAACGTTTAGAAAAACACGTCTTCAAATATTTACTTAAAAAATTAAATAATATTTTTTACTGACCACCGCGCTGTGTGTGGAGTTTTGTTCCGT
>MWDG01000130.1 GCA_002070455.1 Deltaproteobacteria bacterium ADurb.Bin151 | reverse complement strand
AAGGGTCTAGGATCAAGGTTGTCTAATAATCGTTATGTCCAATAATAGTTCTTGCCTGTACTAAATAATGTGCGTTATAATGTACAACAAATAGAGTGTTATCCAATGAATATGTGAGGTGTAAAATGCAGCGGTTAAAAATCGATCAAGATATTAAGCCATTATCTGAGGTCAGGATAGGTATTGCAGGCTATATTAAGCAGGTTCGTGATACAAAAAGGCCTGTGGTCATTACGCAACATGGTAAAGGAGTTGCGGTATTACTGGATGCTTCTGAATATGAAAACATGCAGGAGAGGATTGAACTTCTTACAGATGTTCAGACATCTCTTGGCCAACTCGCAAGCGGTCATGGCATTACCCATGTAGATGCAAAAAATAAAGTCTTGAGAAAAGTCAATAAATGAAAATAATTTGGTCACCGTTGGCTGTCGACAGAGCTGCAGAAATCGCTGAATATATAGCTTTAGACAAGTCGTCAGCAGCAAGGAAATGGATTTCAACATTATTTGCAAAAGTTGAAAAGCTGTCATCTTCACCCAAAATTGGCCGGGTTGTTCCTGAAATTGGAGATCAACAATTCAGAGAGATGATTTACGGAAATTATCGCATCATCTATCGCATTGAAAAAAAGCAATTATCAATTCTTACCATCAGGCATGGAAAACAGATCCTGCCCATTGAAGATATTTTAGCATAACATCAAAATCAATACACTCGACCGCTGCGCTCCGGGTGATTTCGTAGTAAACTTTTCAGTTGGGAAAAAACATGCTAACGGACATAACGATATCAATAGGAAAAACTGAAGCAATTATTTGCGTGATGAATCCTGGGCGAAGATGGAGGTGATGATCGGGAAAGTCGTTTTCCGGCACCGGAAGCACTATGACTATCGTGCAACGGTTTGCATAATAGTCTTGACTTTTGTGCAAAGTCCTGCTAGATAGTCAGCCATGAACCGATATCTTTACAATTCGATAAAGAAAGATCTGCAAAAGAAGATGGTCATTGTGACAGGACCGCGGCAAGTCGGTAAAACATGGCTGGCCAAAGCACTCATGCCGGAGTTTACATCGCCGCAGTATCTGAATTTTGACAATATTGCCGACGCCGCAATCATTAACAACCAGTCGTGGCTTATCAAAAGCGATTTTCTCATCCTGGATGAAATCCACAAAAAGCCTCAATGGAAGAAATTCATTAAAGGAGTTTATGACACCCGCGTTAAAAACCAGGCCATACTAATCACCGGGAGTGCCAGACTTGACACGTTCCGGCGGGGAGGCGAGTCGCTTGCCGGCCGTTATTTTCCCATGCGCCTCAACCCGATTTCTGTTCGCGAACTTAAGGATTCCGTTAAGCCTGATGAATCGCTGGCGCTTTTGAACCGGTTGGGCGGTTTCCCGGAGCCTTTCTTATCCGCTTCTGATACAGAAGCGGCTCGCTGGCGCAATCAATATTATACCGATTTGATCCGGGAGGATATTCTGGAATTCGGCAGACTGCAGGAAGTGCGTTCAATGCGGCTGCTACTGGAACTGCTGCGCTCTCGGGTCGGCTCTCCTCTTTCTTATACATCGATTGCTCAGGATCTGCAGATTGCGCCCAATACGGTGCGCCGATATATTGATATTCTGGAGAGTCTTTGCATTGTATTTACCGTGCGTCCCTTTCATACCAATATTGCCAGAGCAATTTTAAAAGAACCTAAACTGTATTTTTATGACAGCGGTTTTGTTCTGGGCGGCGAAGGACGCCAGCTGGAAAATACCTGCGCTGTCTGTCTGTTAAAGCATGTTCAGTATAAGCAGGATATCGACGGCGAGGATATTGAACTGAATTACATTAAAACCAAAGAAGGTAAAGAAGTTGACTTCTCCCTCAGTAAAAAGGGTAAGGCGACCCATCTTATTGAAGTGAAGACATCCGATGATTCAGCTTCAACATCACTCAATATGATGGCGAAGAAACTGCCCGGAGCGGTCGCTCTGCAGCTGGTTCAAAATCTCCGGCAAGAACAGCGAAAAAACAACATCTCCATTGTCAGTGCCGGCAAATGGCTTGCGCAATTGTCCGCCTGAAATGTCTCCTTAAGGCACAGACAGGGAAGGAAAACCATGCAAATTAACACCGCCTTTATCCTGGGTGCTGGACTGGGCACAAGACTCCGTCCGCTCACTGAAAACACACCCAAGCCGCTTTTACCGATCGGCGGGCGACCGATCATCACATACGCGATGGAGCATCTTCGTGAGGCCGGAGTGAAAAGATTTATCGTCAACACACATCACTGCGCCCAACGATACACCGAGGCTTTCCCTGAAGGCAGCTGGCAGGGCATTCCGATCACATTCCGGCATGAACCGGTCCTTCTGGACACGGCAGGCGGCATCAAGAACATTGAAGACCTGATCGTTCATGACGAACGCATTATTGTATACAACGGCGACATCATCACGAATCTGCCCATCCTGAAACTCATCGACCGGCACTTTACACTGCAGACAGAAGTCACCCTTGCGCTTCGCAGCAGCGGACCGCTTCTCAACGTCAATATTGACTCCGAAGGCTTTATCTGCGATATGAGAAATGCACTGAATCATCCGGGCATTCAGAGCTGCCTTTTCGCCGGAGTTTACATCGTGGAGAAAGCATTCCTGGGCAGGCTTGTTCCCGGACGCATAGAATCCATTGTGATCCCCCTTTTGTCCATGATTCAGGAAAATCCCAGATCGGTCGGCAGCGCACTGCTGGATGAAGGCCACTGGTACGATGTAGGATCGCTCGCAGAATTTGAAAGGTTGACAAAAAAAGGTCCTTAAAAGATCACATTTTTCTGGAAGAAAGTTTTCTGATGAACCGGCAAATACGAACATTTCTGAATCACCATTTGGGTGTAGTGGATTTTCAATATGAATCCATTAAGAAAGGCGGATCAGACCGCAGCTTTTACCGCGTGCTTCTGCCTGACGGGAAAACCTTCATTTTCATGAATTACGGCAACGAGGTCGAAGAAAATGCGCACTGGGCGGGAATCAACCGTTTCATGACCAACATCAACGTCCCGGTGCCCCTGATTATTGCATTTGACTACCGGCAGCACTTTTTGCTCATTGAAGATCTGGGCAACACCGATTTATACTCACAGGCCGCTTTCGGCTGGCACAAAAGGCGTTACTTTTACCTGCGGGCGCTCTCGGAAATCCACAGACTGCACCGCATACCGATTGAGGATGTACCGGCTGATCTGAAACTGGCCAATGGATACGACCGTTCATTGTATCAGTGGGAACACAATTACTTCATGGAAAATTTTGTTGAAGCGGTCTGCCACCTGAATGTAGACGGTTCATTGATGCGTGACTGGATGGAAGAATCGGACGATCTGATCAACCGCCTGCAAAAGATCCCTCCATGCCTGATCCACAGGGACTTTCAGTCCCAGAACATTATGATTAAAAATGACCGGCCCGTTTTCATTGATTTCCAGGGCACAAGGCATGGGAACCTCTTCTATGATCTGGGGTCGCTGATCTGTGATCCGTATGTGACTTTCTCTCCCGATGAGCGAAATGAACTGATTGCCTTTTACTACCGGATCATGCAGCCAAACTACAGTCTGGATCAGTTCACAGATTTTTTCTGGGAAGGCGCAGCACAGCGGCTGATGCAGGCCCTGGGCGCCTTCGGTTTTCTGGGACTTAAAAAAAACAAACCGGATTTTCTCAAACATATTCCCAACGGCATTAAGAATCTGGTAGCCGCCGCCAGAAATGCGGATACCCTGCCCGCCTTGAAAGAACTGGCGACCAACTGCATGAACAAGCTCGAGTCAACAGCGAATTCTATTGCAATTACTCCCCATCACTGATAAAGCCGCAGCTACGAAACTGCCGGGAAAGAACATCATGGAAAAACCAGCCAAGGACAAGTATCCCTCTGTAAGAGACATCACGGACCAAGAGCGGATCCGCATGGTGAAGGAAATATTTTCAACGATCACCGGCAAATACGATTTTTTAAACCGGTTTTTAAGCCTGCGGCGTGATGTGGCCTGGCGCAATTTTGCCGCAAAAAAAATGCAGTTTTTTCAAACCAACCGCTACCTGGATGTTGCCTGCGGAACAGGTGATCTTTCGATCGCCGCAGCCGAAAGGCACCCCGACATTTCCGTGACCGGTCTGGACTTTGTTGACGAAATGGTTGAGGCGGCCAGAAACAAAGTTCAAAAGAAAAAACTTTCCGGCCGAATCCAGATCATGCAGGGCGACGCATTGCATCTTCCTTTTGGAGATAATCATTTTGACGTTACAGGAATTGCCTTCGGAATCCGCAACATTCCCGACCGGAACCGCGCCCTTTCTGAAATGTTGCGCGTCACCGTTCCCGGCGGGCAGGTATTGGTGCTGGAAATGACATTTGTAGAAAATCGTTTCTTTAAATTTGTTTATTATGTCTATCTGAACTACCTGCTCCCTGCTTTTGCAAAAGTCTTTTCGAAGAACCCCGCCGCTTATCATTACCTGGCCGACTCTATCATGAACTTTCCCTCCCCCGATGAGTTTTCAAAAATCCTGGAACAAGCCGGAATGGTCCATGTGGAAAAATACCCGCTAACCTTCGGCATCACATGGCTCCACATTGGAAAGAAGAAAAAATAGGCTGTTAGACTATTAGACTGTAGGCTATTAGGATAATTTGTAAGGCGCTTTGCGCCTATTCCTTTTCACCTAACAGTCTAACAGTCTACAGCCTAACGGCCTATTTTGTAGTAACCACCCAGACACCCTGCCAGTCTTCGGGCGGGCGGGCAAGAAGTTCTGTGCATTTTTCAACATAAATCTGTGCCACCGGATCATGACCGGCAATGCCGGCAAAGACCGACCTGGCCTGGTCAAAATCTCCCCCATAATACAAATTCAGCGCCTTTGAAAAGATGGCCAGCGTCTTTTGTTTTTGCTCATTCATGTCTTCCGGAAGCAGCGGTTCGTGGATAACGACGGGTTCTTTCCGACCAACAACGGCGACGCGCGAAACTTCACGGGCGGGAAAGGCATCCGCCATCTCCTCTTTTGTCGTCTGCGAAATCAGCGTGTAGGTGCCGAACTGCTTGTTGATTCCTTCCAGGCGCGAAGCCAGATTCACGGCGTCTCCGATCATGGTATAATCAAACCGGGAGTGAGACCCCATGTTGCCCACCACGGCATATCCTGTATTGATGCCGATGCGCATTTTCAAATCCTTCCCCAGGCTCTCACGAAACGAGGGACGCATTTGGGCAAGCTTTGCCTGGCAGCGAAGGGCCGCCCGGACACAACGGACGGCATGATCGGGCTGTGTCAGCGGTGCATTCCAGAAGGCAATAATGGCGTCTCCCTCATACTTGTCCACCGTACCCCCCTCCTCATGAATGATATCGGTCATGGCAGTAAGGTAGACGTTTAGCAAATGGGTAAGCGCCTCGGGATCGAGCCCTTCGGATATCCCCGTGAATCCTTCAATATCGGAAAAAAAGATGGAAAGCATTTTTCGCTCACCGCCCAGCTTCAGGCGGTCGGGATGCTCGATAATCTGTTCAATGACATCAGGACTCAAATACTGCTTGAAGGCATTCTTGATGAACATCTTCTGCCGCCCTTCGGTGGTGTAATAGATCAGCCCCGCCGTGAAAAGCGTAACGGCAACACCCGTTTCCTGCACCACCAGCGGCATCCAGAATCCC
>MWDG01000129.1 GCA_002070455.1 Deltaproteobacteria bacterium ADurb.Bin151 | reverse complement strand
GTGAAACAAAAGGGTAATCGTTTTTCATTAAAATGAATATATATTACTGCTGTTCTCAATGTCAAGTTTAAAAATATTTCTTTTGTATTCCGGTTGAATGTTACTTCTCTAAAATGATCGATACAAGTAAATAAAATAATATTCCTGTTCGGTAATATTATGACAACAAAGGCTAAATTTAAATACATAAATTACCGTACAGGAATATAATGCTTGACGTCGATTGTATAAATATATATTATTACCGTAAGGGAATAAAGGAGATGGAAATCTTGAAAAACAAAATAGCGACAACACTGGATATCGGCGCCGCAATAAGGCGTAAACGCAAAAAAGACGGTTTGACACTGGCTGACACCGCGGCTCTGTGCGGTGTGGGGTACAGGTTCATGTCCGATCTGGAAAACGGTAAAGCAACCGCGCAAATGGGAAAAGTTCTGCAGGTTCTGAAAGCGTTAGGACTAAATTTTCATGTAGAACCAAGGAAGTGGCCGGATGAAAAATAATATTGGGAAACCGGAACTTGATGTCTATCTCTGGGACCAAAGGGTCGGACATCTCTGGCTGGACGAAAAAAGGCGTTTTGTTTTTCAATATCATTCGGAATGGATCAGCAAAAAAGAAGCCGTTCCCTTGTCGTTGCATCTCCCCTTGAGATCACAGATTTACTCCGATGATCTGTCCCGGCCTTTTTTTTCGAATCTTCTGCCGGAAGCGGAGATAAAACGAATTGTCGCGCAATGCCTGCAAATTTCAGTTAGCAATGACTTTGCGATGCTAAACAGCATCGGCGGCGAATGCGCCGGGGCGGTATCCGTGCTACCCTCGGGTGATGTTCCTGCCATCAAACCGGGTTATAAGGAACTCAATGATGAAGAATTACGCCGGGTCATCACCAACCTGCCCCGACGACCGCTGATGGCCGGCCTGAAAGGGATGCGACTTTCTCTGGCCGGAGCACAAAATAAGCTCCCGGTTTACATGGAAGACGGCCGAATCTTTATCGCTTCGGGTAACGCACCAAGCACACATATTCTGAAACCTCCAATCAGAGACCTGGATGGAACTGTCGAAAATGAAGCTTTCTGTATGATGCTGGCACATAAGATGGGCCTGACCATACCGCCTGTCACAATCCGCAGTGGTCCCGATCCACTCTACATTATCCAGCGCTATGACCGCCGCCTCGACAAGAATGGACATATTTTACGCTTACATCAGGAAGACTTCTGCCAGGCTTTGGGATTCTCGCCCGATCAGAAATATGAAAGTGAAGGCGGACCTTCCTTAAAGCACTGTTTTATGTTGTTGCAGGAAAATAGCATTAGACCCGCAGCTGACCGCATGGCCCTCTTACAATGGGTGATCTTTAATTTCCTGATCGGTAATGCCGACGCCCATGCAAAAAATCTCGCCATTCTATTCACCGGCCGGGGACCTTGTCTTGCCCCATTTTACGATTTGATCTGCACGCAGGTCTATCCCGATTTAACGGAAAAGTCGGCCATGAGAATTGGCGGTGAAAACAGACCGTCGTGGATGAGACAGAAACACTGGGAAAAGCTTGGCGAATCCGTCGGTATCAAACCCCGTCTTTTTTTAAAGACACTGAAAGATATGTCCGGCAAAATCGTTCCGGAAGCAATGGCACTGTGCACTGATTTCAATCAAACCCATGGGAAACACGCAATCGTTGAAAGGATCCTCTCTGTCATTGAGAAAAGGGTAACAGGGTCAGCCTTTAAACAATCAAAAAAGTGACAATCGTGCCCATTCAGATTTCCGGGAAGCTGAATTCTTTCAATGATCAAAGTTTTGTGCTGTTCGGATAAATCGAGCATGTAAATGGGAATTTGATTTTTAGGCCAAGAAAAAGGGATTACGATTTTCTCGTAACCCCTTGATTTTATTTGGTAGCGGGGGAAGGATTTGAACCTTCAACCTTTGGGTTATGAGCCCAACGAGCTACCAAGCTGCTCCACCCCGCGATAAATCGCTGTCTAAAAAGAAAGTTTATAAAACATTATTAATCATGTTTGTCAAGGCGATATTTGATCGTGATTTGATTGCCACAATAAATTATCGTTTAAAAAATGAAAACCGCGGCTGCAACAACCGTCGTGTACCAGTTGTTCTTGACGATAGTGGATTGCATAATATTGCGTGTGCTAACGATTTTGCCGCTGATTTTGAATATTTCCTTTTTCTCATCCCAACTTTCGTCAATATCAAAATCAATGCCGAGGGTCGAAGCCAGCATGGCGGCAGCCAGGTCTTCCGAGTAATCACCGGTTTCCTTTTCCGTCCTGCCAAAAGCATGGTGCTCACTGATATAGCCATAGGCTTTTTTATCAGCGGGAATGGCCAGTCCGACCGACGAAGCCAGCAGGCGGCGCGGTTCGTTGCTGCAACATCGGCTCATCACACAATATGTGATGGCTCCTGTCTGTAGCTCTTTCAGTCCCTGCGTCCTGGAAATTAACTTACAGGCCGGCGGGAAAATACTGGATACCTGGACAAGGTTGCATTTTTCGATACCGGCGTCACGCAGGGCCAGTTCAAACGAATGCAGCTCTTCCTTGTGCGTGCCGACACCCTTGGTCAAAAATATTTTTTTGGGAACATTTGGATTCAATTTTTCATCTCCATTCAGTGCTTATTTTGTCATATAACCCATCAAACGATAGATCAGTTTGGCCGCCATGAAATCCGGTGCAACCATTCCGGGCAGCGGTGCCAGTTCAACCACATCAAACCCGCGGATATTGCATTTACCTGCAACCAGACGCAAAAGACTCAGAACATCCCTCCAGTAAAGACCGCCCGGTTCAGGCGTTCCGGTTGCGGGCATGATGGATGGATCAAAAACATCCAGATCGATCGAAACGTAAACATCACCGCGCAAATTTTTACAAACCATCTGTGCCCAATTTTTATTTTCAAATACATAATCTGCCGAATAGGATTTTACGCGGCTCTTGGGAAGATACTCAGCCTCTTCCCTGCTCATGCTGCGAATGCCCACCTGGACCAGTGAACAGCAATCTACGATCTGTCTGGCCACACAGGCATGATTATAAGGAGTGCCTTGATAGCTGTCCCGCAAATCCGCATGAGCGTCGAACTGGAGGACGGTCAGCTCCGGATATTTTGCAGCAACCGCCTGAACAGCACCCAGGGAAATACTGTGTTCGCCGCCCAGCATAACCGGTATCTTGCCCGCATGGACAACCCTGTCGATTTTTTTTCTTACGGCGGAAACCATGTACTTCGGGCCGCGGGCATCCACTTCTACCGGCAACGTAGTGTGAATCCCCGCCAGGTAAGTGTCTTTCTTCAGCTCTTCATCATACAGTTCCATGTTGGTTGAGGCTTCGATAATGGCTACCGGCCCCCGCCGGCTACCGGGCTGATATGTGGAGGTCAGATCGTAGGGCACCGGAACAACCACAAAGTGAGCGTTGCGAAGAGAGCACTCAGGATATATGCCGCCAAAATTCATAATTCCTCTCATTTATGATGCTTTATTTCCGGTTGTCCGTTTTGCGGTGAATCAGCAAACACATCAGGACTTCCCACCGAAAAGCATGAAAAAATGGCGCTTTTTTATAAAAAGCGTGGTTTTCTAGCATAAAGCTGAAAAGATGTCCAGTTTTTCATCAAAAACATCATTTTAGCCGGGATACAGGTATGGACATCCTCACCACCCTGAAGGAAGGGGTTTTACGGCGCGTTGTAATAACTTAAAAAGAATTTTCTGTTTTCATAGTAAAGAAATGAATAGTATTGGATCCAGTCGCCCAGGGTGACAAATGTCTTTTTCCTGCCCTCCACCTCGAAATAACGCAGGACCGGCTTATGGCAATGCCCCATGATTACGGCATCATAATTCTCACGCAATTTCACCGTTGCCAGGGAAAGCATTTTTTCGACCAGATAATCACTGTTGTCATCATTTACCCGTTTGCTGACATTGGATGTTCCTGCCGCCAGTGTCCATATCAGCGAGGCAGGAATAAAACGCTGGACGTGATAGAACGCGCGACTGCGCAGAATTTTGCGAAACATCATGTAGACGCGGTCAGAATGGTCCGCCGTGTCACCATGAGCAACCAGCATTCGAAGCCGGTCCATTTCGACGGTTGCCCATTCCTCAAACACTTCCATGCCCAGGATATCCTGAAAATATTCCTTCATGAAAAAATCATGATTCCCCTCACACATGTGGATGTGGACACCCGTTTTCTGCAGATCCCGCAGTCTGCTGATCACCAGACGGAATTCAGGATGGATATGATCACTCCGGCAAAACCAGAAATCAAAAAAATCACCGACAATATAGAGATGGTCAATTGATGTTTTTTCCCGTCCGAGTTCCCGCGCATCCACCAGAGACCTGACTTTCCCTTCCCTGAGATCGTCAAGAAACTGCATAAAACGTACATATCGCTCGTCGGTTGAATGCTTCAAATGGGCATCGGATATAAAAACAGCTTTCATAATTCTCTCTCTTCCGATTTAAACATGTTTGTTCTTTAGCAGACAATCGCGTGCGAAACCATTATTTATTTTATTGAATCTGTCAAATGGGAAACAGCAATTGATTCTTGTTTTGTCCGGTGTTTTTTGGTAGTTTTTCCTCACATTGTTTCATAGTGTAAAAAAATAAACTGATAAGGTGCAGGATAAAAAATGAGCAATCATCGAGCGGCTATTGATCGCGCCAGAGAAGTTCTGAAAATTGAAGCGCAAAGCATTTTAAACCTGGTGGA
The DNA here is from genome assembly GCA_002070455.1 of Deltaproteobacteria bacterium ADurb.Bin151. Classification (GTDB taxonomy): domain Bacteria; phylum Desulfobacterota; class Syntrophia; order Syntrophales; family Smithellaceae; genus UBA8904. The sequence continues at coordinate 985 of MWDG01000129.1, read as the reverse complement.
TAAAATCGACCGGAATTTTTCCCGCGCGGTCAACATGATTTACCAGTGCAAAGGACGGGTGATTATCACGGGGATCGGAAAATCCGGATTAATCGGGCGGAAAATCGTCGCCACCCTGACCAGTACGGGAACCCAGGCGCTCTTTCTGCACCCGGTGGAAGGCATTCACGGTGATCTGGGTATTGTGACAAGGGAAGATATTCTGCTCGCGATCTCCAACAGCGGTGAAACCCGCGAGTTGATGCCCATCATCAGTTCTGTAAAGCACATTGGCGCGCCGATCATTTGCTTTACCGGTGTGCTTAAGTCGACGCTGGCCAAAAACAGCGACATGGTCATTGACGTGTCCGTGGAGAAAGAAGCCTGTCCTTTCGGTCTGGCGCCAACATCCAGTTCCACCGCGGCGCTGGCCATGGGAGACGCTCTGGCCATCGCGCTTATTGACAAACGTAAATTCCGCGAAAAAGACTTTTACAAATTTCATCCGGGCGGTTCCCTGGGAGAAAGGCTTCGGGCAACGGTTCGGGACGCAATGGTTGTCGGCGACAGAATACCGGTTGTACAGGCAGGAACACCCGCCCTGAAGGCCATTGGAGTCATTGACCGTATGAACGTCGGATTTGTGCTGGTAACGGATAAAAAAAATCATCTGCTGGGTATTCTGACAGACGGTGACGTACGCCGGATGATCAGCAAAGGCGTATCTTTTGAAGGGCTTGCCATCGACGACGTTATGACAGCCAACCCTAAAACCATAGACGAAAATGCATCGCTGGCGGAAACGGTCGAGTTCATGCAAAAAATCGAAATCACCGCCCTGGCCGTGGTAAATGCAAAGAAGAAACTCATCGGCTATGTCCATCTGCACGATATTTTTGGCCGCGGCGGCTCAGTCAATATTTCCCTGACCTGACAGGTATTGATTCATGGCTTTATATGAATTCGAAGGCAAAAAACCGCAGATCCCATCCGATTCTTTCGTTCA
>MWDG01000128.1 GCA_002070455.1 Deltaproteobacteria bacterium ADurb.Bin151 | reverse complement strand
CGGCTTGGCAGTCGCCCCCAACGGGGATGTTTATGCCAGCGTTTATAACGGCGACATATACAAGCAGACCGGTGGCACAGGTGATTTCGTGGGATTGTCGCAAACAACGCGGGCGTGGGTCGGTATGGCAGCATCGCCGAATGGGGATGTTTACGCCAGCGTTTCTAACGGCGACATATACAAACAGACCGGTGGCACAGGTGATTTCGTGGGATTGTCGCAAACAACGCGGGCGTGGGCCGGTATGGCAGCATCGCCCTCCACCACTGGCGTGATCATCACATCCACGGTAGACGGAACGACTTATAATTGGGCGACAAAAGAAGAGGGGTTTAACTACAACGACGCGAACGGGTACACATATCAGATTGAGCGCGAACGCTCTTTATTGGTGCAAGAGTTCATCCGGGGCTTCATCTCATCGTGGGAATTATCCAGTGATAACAACGTGCGGATTAGCGTGAAAAATGAGGCCATGCTCTGGGCGAAGAAAACCCTTCGCATTCATTCGTCATCCTGTCCGTGGGTGTTTAAAGGGACGGAATGCGGCTATTCAGGAACGGCGACATGGTGTGATAAAAATTACGCAAGGTGTGGTGAACTGCTGAACACGGACAATTACGGTGGCTTTAGGTTTTTGCCTTCTATCATGGAAAAGGAAATATGGTGGGGGAAATCACGCAAATGAAAACATTCGCCGAAGTCATAGGACATTTTGCCGGAAAACCGGCAAGCAAAAAGAGCTTCGATGATGAAAACGGGTATAGCTGCCTTGGGTTTCCCTATGCCCTCTATCGTGACATGGGGCTTAATTTCCCGTGCACATACGGTGATCTGACGCTCGAAAACTATAACGAAAAATACGAAGTCGGATCGGAAGAAGCCTACAAAAAACTGCTTGAATTTGCGGAAACGGTGGGCGTCGGGGTGGAGCCTCATCAAAAAGTTGCCGGTGATTTTCTCATTCTGAAGGATAAAGCGGGGAACATCTTCCCCGGCATTTACGCCGGTAATGGGCAAGTGACGTGCTGCTTTGAGCATACCGGAATAAAGACATTCAGCGCGGAAGGCAAAGTGACGGCCATCGTCGTTAGGAGGTTACGTTGATCTTTTTCATTATCTCTCTTGTCCTGATACTGGTTATTGCAACGCCTCAAGATGCACAGGCATGGACGGCGGCGGCGGCAATCGTGGGGTATCTGGGAGTAGCCGCGTATGTGGGGTCAACGGCGGCAACGATAATCACCGGCGTTCTTGCCGTCGGGATCTATGCGGCGGCCTCCTTCGCTTTGTCCACAATCGCCGGTCTTTTAACCGCTTCCCCGCAGGAGCAAAAAGCCGCCTCCAGTCGCGGTCAGTTGGTCAACACGAGCGACACACAAATGCCCCTGCCTTTGATCTATGGCAGGCAGCGGGTCGGCATCAACCGCGTTTTTGTGGGTGTGAGCGGCTATGACAACAAGTTTCTGCATGTTATCGGCACGATCTGCGAAGGCGAAATTGAAGGGATAGTTGAAGTGGAAGGCGTGCCGCAAATCTTTCTAAATGACCGGCTTTATAATACCATCGGCAGAACGTCCCTGGGAGAGAAGCTTTTTACTTATGAGTTTTTCAATGGTTCACCGACGCAGGACGTTTGTGCATCACTGAAATCAGTCATTCCCGAATGGAATGACCCGCTAAGGAACACGGCCTATATTTACTGCGTTTTCACACACGATACAGACAAATTTCAGGGTTTGCCGGAAGTCACCGTGGTTGTTGACGGCCTGAAAGTCAAGAATCTCGCAACGGGTGTTGTCGAGTATTCAAACAATTCTGCGTATTGCGGTTTCGATTTGATGACACGTCCTTCAGTTCGCGGCGGCATGGAGATACAGGAAGCCCGAATTGACGTCGATCAGATCATCGGCTGCGCGGCCTACTGCGACATCAAAGGATGGACAACGAATATCGTACTGCTTCAAAACACGGCAGTATCCGACAACCTCCTTCAAGTGCTGGCGCCCTTCCGGGGCGACGTCTTTTATTCCGGTTCACGGTTCAGAATGAAATACTCCGATCTGAATTATGAGGCTTCGGTGATCGACATCAACGAGGATGATATTGTTGAAATAGGCGGCAAAAGCACGTTACGAATCGCGCAGCCGGATATCTTCGACACGCCGAACGCCATGAGGGTGAAGTTCATGAATTCCGGCAAGCTCTACCAGATGGATGATTATATCCTGGCAGATAGCGCGGCGATTGAAAGTGACGGCGACTATCGAGAGCATGAGGTCTACATGCGGGGTGTGACGGACCTGGCCGTGGCGATGAAACACGCCAATTATCTATTGGAACGGGCACGATATAATAAAACCGTGACTTTTCTCATGGGTTCACAGGGATTTGCGCTTGAACCATTCGATATCTTCCGTCTGACGAATGCAAATTATGGCCTGGATGCTAAATTGTTCAGGGTTTCAGAAATTACCCGAACACAGCATGGCTTGGCGGCAATCAGCGGGATTGAAGAAACGGCGGCAATGTATGATGATGTTTATGACCTTTCACCTGATTTATTTTACACGACAACCCTGCCATCGATCCTTGATCCGGTTGAATCCGTGCGGAATGTTGTGTTGAGCGAAGAAGTCTATTTTTACCGTAAACGCTCATATACGCGCCTGAAAGTCACATTTGATCCGCCACCTCCAGAAGTCTATCCTCAATGGGAATTTGCTGATATTTACGTCAAGATCGGGGACGGCGATTGGAAGTTTATGACATCAGCCGTTTCGAGCTACCAGATTGACCCGGTGGAAGAGGGCGTAAGCTACGCCATCGCCCTGATTTCTGTGTCAATTTTCGGCAGCAAACAAGCGTTTGATGATGGGGTTCAGGTATCAAAGATCATCGTCGGCAAGACCGGCATACCGGGTGACATCACGGGCTTTAACGCTGTTGCCTCGGCCGATACCGTGACGCTGTTTGCCGATGAACTCAATGAACCGGATATCGCCGGGTACGAAGTCCGCTTTGGTGCCGCCTGGCTAGGTTCGCCGGTTGTTGGATTCAACGAGACGCCGAACTTTCGATTCGTTGGAGTGAAACCTTCGCCAACAGCAGGATTTCATCAATTCTGGATTGCGGCACGATCAAACAACGGTAACTATTCAGAAAATCCTGCATCAACTATTGTTATTGTCTTCCCACCGCCGAATTACTCCACTAAAAATTCATGGTCATGGGATTTTGCCGGAATAGGGACGCATGACAATACGGAATTTTACGATAACAGTGGCAACGCCACGCTTAAATGCAGCCACACAGGTGGAGTATTAACGGGAAAATGGACTTCGCCTGAATACGACCTTGGCAGCGTCAAAAAGGTTCGGGTGTGGGGTGACTTCGTCACTGAACTGATCGGTGGGGGGGGGACCTGGGCGGCGCTGTTCACAGGCACGATGACGTGGAGCGAAGTGGGAATAGAAAACAAGCGATGGAATAACATCTTAACACCGGCAGTCGCGGGCAGCATTTCGGTTAAATTGATGTGGGGCATCACGTCCGGTTCTTTGACGGAATCGGTAAACAAATTGGAAATTTTATCACCGGAAATTGAAGCCAGATATGTGCAGATTGAAGTTACGCTGACAGACCCGAATGTGGGATCGAATTTATTGTTGAACGAACTGAACATGATAGCGGCATACTGGGTTTGACATCCTCCCCGCCCTAAAGGACGGGGATTCCCAAAACAGCTAAGCTGCTATAAAGGAGCAGATATGGAACTGGTATTAGATCAAGTGGCCCCGGATGGGACTGCATACGTGCAAATGGTTCATAACAGCGTGGTAATCGAAACGGCCTGCATTGCCTACACCGGCGACGATAAAGCCTTCGCTGAAAAAATTGAGAAGAAATTCGCTTCAACGGTCGAAAAATTCAACGAGCGGAAAGCCCTGGAAACAAAAATCAAGGGCGTATTGGCAACCGTTGATGTAACCAAAATGATGGAGGTCAAGAAATGAGCCAAACTTACACAGATGATTGCTATTCTTTAGGTATGCAAGCCACAACTTCTTTGCAGGCATTTAAGGACAATTTTGCCGCGCTGAAATCTGCTTTTTCTGGTGTGACTGCACCGGGAAATACCGTAGCTGGCATGTGGTGGTACGATACGACTGCTCACATTCTAAGGGTAAGAAATGAAGACAACACTGCGTGGCTTAGCGTATGGGATCTGGCGAATAATAAGCCGGTAATGGCCAATATCGTACCAGCTGATTTTGCGGCGGCAATGAAAGATGCGGCGGCAGGAACGGCGTCATTGAGGACTTTAGGAACTGGTGCGACACAGGCGATGCCCGGTAATGCGACAGTTGTTCCGGCATCTGCTATTGCAGGTGACTATTTTATCATTGGAGCCGATACGCAGAGGGACAAAGGCGGCACGGCGAAAACGAAGATAAAGGAAATTATTATGCCAAGGCCCGGCACGTTTAGAATTAAATTTGACTTGTCACGGGTGTCGGGAACGATGAGCGGGCAAATATATCGTAACGGCGATGCGGTCGGGACACAAAGGGACAAAAGTTCAGGTTCATACGACGACTACACAACATATTCAGAGGATATATCAGGTTGGACGACCGGCGATTTGTGTCAGTTGTATTGCTGGTGCAACAATGCGGTGAGTACCGGGCACGTGAAGAACTTTAGAATTTATGAAGGCAACGTATATTGCCGGGCTCATGTTGTTCTTGACTAGGTGATAATGATGACCATTGAGGAGTTTATAGAGCGCGACGAGGGGCGGCGGTTGGAGGTCTATTACTGTCCAAGTGGGGCAAAGACTATCGGCGTCGGTCATAATATTGACGCGCTGGGGTTGCCGCCGGGTGTCAAAGGGCATTTGACGGTGAACGGGGCTATTACCGATGAAATGGCGGATTATTTACTTAAAGAGGATATTAAAATTGCAGAAGGCGATGCAAAAGCTATATACCGGAACTTCGGACGAATGAATGAAGACTAAAAAAAGACGAAGCAGACGATGTTTTGCTCCCGGTAAATCCGGGCCAGCTCAAGTTGTCGTTTGTGGTTGCGCTTGTAGTATGTCATTTATTCGCTGCCCTTCTTTGACGTTGCGCCGTATTGCACCTAACGCTCAAACCCCTTGTGTCCTCGCCGGATTCCTCAGACTGAAATACTCCCCTGCACGATTTACATGCAACTCTAGGTTCTTTCATGTCCGGCCTCAACTTCCATATTTCGTTACGCCTTGCCCCGCACTTTGGACAGATCACCGTTACTGCGTAGGTTTTTTGTATTTGTGTATGCTTATGTTGTTTGGCATTTATCTCTTCCTGTTTTTGTATGAACACTTTTAGAAACTCCACGGCATCATTCAGGCCGTGCTTTTCGCCTAGAGATATTAGCTTGCGTAGCTGCTGAGAGAGAGTCATGGATTCACGGTTATAGCTTTCCACCATGTAGCGCCTTGCGTCCGGTGATGATAAGTAGCTGAGGTCCTCCACTATTTAGTCCTCCGGCATTCATAATTCTTTTGGTTATAAACGATGTTACCGTTTGCATCCCTGCCCTGCGCCCACCCTGTCTTTTCGACATTCAAGGTGAGATTCCCCTTTGCGTAGTCGTCAACTAATTTGTCGCTCTTGTTCGCGTAATAGATCATTACCAGCGTCAAAAGGATTCCGACTATCGCGCAAACGACTGCAAAACTCTTTGTGTCTCTGTCCATCTTCCCTCCCCAAATGTACATTTCCTAACGGTAATCTCCGGGCCCGTCCCATGACGCCGGCATGTGTCGGTTGGGGTGA
>MWDG01000127.1 GCA_002070455.1 Deltaproteobacteria bacterium ADurb.Bin151 | reverse complement strand
TCCGCATCCCCAGGTAGGTTATCTCAACATCCAGGTTGAATTCGTCGAACGAAACGGCAACGTGCAGCGGAGCCTCGGTAGCCGATTTTGCTTCGGCAGCCTCAAATGTTTCGTTAATGGCGGCGGCGGCACGGTCAATCACGTCGGGCATGGCTCCCCAAAGGCCACCCTGCTTATGCATGAAAGCAAATATCTTTTCTGATGAATCCACTCCGGGAACAAGCTCAAGATAAGCGGTTTTGGCGATACCGATTCTCATGAACATATTCAGGATAATCGCGCTTAGCGTGGCGACGGAGAGGGAAGACTGGAAGAACGGTTTGATCGCACCGGGCAGGCCGTTATAAATTCCCGGGATCAGGTCCACACTCAGTCCGAAGATGATGGACATGCCGATCACGAAGGTTTTTCTGGAGTCGATCATGCGCGAGAGCATGATCTGAATACCGGCAAGCACCATGAAACTGACGGCAAAGATCAAACTGGCGCCCATGACAGGTGTGGGCATGATGACGAAAATTGCCGCGATCTTCGGCATGAAGGCGAGCGTGATCAGGATGCATCCCGTTGCATAGGCGATGGTCCGGCTCGTGGCTCCCGTGGCAATGGAAAGACCGATATTGCTGGACGACGGAGACTGGCCGAGAGCGCCTGCCAGTCCCGACATCAGGTTGCCGCACGCACACGCGAGGATGCCCCTGCTGACGGCTTTCATGTCCGGGCGTTTCCAGCCGGCGTCGTTTATCTTCTGACAGGTGGTCAGATCTCCCATTGTCTTCAGGGCGGAAGAGAGGGCCGCCACCACGAAGGGAATAATGAGAGCCGTGCTGAAGGACAGACCGTATGAACCTGGCACGGGCAAAGAAAACCATGCGGATTCTTTGAAATGGCTGAATTGTTCCGGTCCGATAATGCCCAGAAAAAAACACAGCGTGTAGCCGATCAGCATGCCGATCAGCACCGAGAAAAGGCGGATTTTCCCTTTTCCCCACACCGTCAGACCGATCATGGACGCAATCGTCACCAGGGCAACGGCTGATTCTGTCGGATCAGGACTTAAATGAGCCGCATCCATGCCGACAAATTTTTTCATGGAAAAGGGAATCACCTCGATGCCGACCATGGTTACGATGGTTCCGGTTACTTCAGCGGGGAAAAAGGCACGCATTCTGACGGCTACGCGGGAGAATAATGCTTCAAATATGCCCGCGACAAAAGTCATGCCGAAAATTAGCGGAAGTCCGCCTGCCTTGCCGGCCATGATGGATGCGGAGAGAAAGGCCGGGCCGTTGAGAAGGGGGCACAGGTATCCCGAGCCGACGGGGCCTTTATTCAGCCCCTGCAGGATCGTTGCAATGCCTGTGACGAGCATGGCCATGGAGATCAGGTGGCGTGCGTCATTTTCGGAACCGCCAATGCTGTCGATAATCAGTACGGGAAAGACAAAGGCGATCGCAAGCAGGAAAATATGCTGAAAACCAAGCAGGACAAGAGCGCCGATTTTCGGGCTTTCGTCAACGTCATAGATCAGGTTGGCCGGTTTTGTGCGAGAATTCATTTTGCCGTGATCGAATTTCCGAAGCGTGTTTCAGGTTTTATGTCCATGATCCGCTTCTTTGGCTTTTGTCTGTCTATATCAGGCCCGATTATCCGCCGCTTTCCGGCGCGGAAATTTGATGTAGGGGCTTACCCTGGAGTTAATATTTTTCCCCGTTCCATCGTAGTTGAGGGTGACAACGGGAACGCCCGAGTATTCCTCGATGCGCGAGGCCATGGCTTCGGTGACCAGCCCGGCGCAGCAGAAGGCCGGATTGGTCTGCACGAAAAGTGCAAGATCCGGATGGTGCTGCATCAATGAGGCAATCTTGAGCAGGTTGTCGACGGATTCCCCGTAATGCTGGACCGTCACATCAAAGTCTTTGTAGATTTTCCTGTAATCAATTTCGCTGTCCAGAGCAGGTTCATTCAGCAGTTCATTGAATATTTTATAATAACTTTTTTCCAGCTGGTTGACCAATGTGATGAGCGTTTTGGTCAGCAGAACATCCATGAACTCTCCTTCCAGAAACCACCGCCGCATGTATGGACTGGCGATCAGCTTGGCAAATTCATTAAACGGCGTCGTAATGACTTCACCGCCGTATTCCTCGATGCAGTGAATCAGGTTCTGATTGAATACGTCGTTGTCGCGCGCGTACATATCTCCGAAAATGGCCACTTTCGGACGGACGCCCGGGTTGGTTTCTATCTTTTTGAACAGAGTGATGACCCTGGCCAGATCATCATCTTTGCTCCTTCCTCCTAAAAACATATTATATAAGATATTGACAGATTGGACAATGGCTTTGTCCGTCGTTCCTTTTTCCTTTTCATGCGGCCTGATCCTGCAGCCGATCTTGCGCAGCATGCCGCCGAACATATGGGCGAAATACGCCTCGATGGAGGCTTGCATGGAGATATCCGCCATGGAAATCTTTCCCACATACATGTCCACTTTTTCCATGCCGCGGCCTGCCGCTTCCATGACGCCCTTGATCAGCTGCGGGTACAACCGGATATTACAGGCGACATGACTGTCAAAAATCCAGCCGACGGTCTGTGACGGATCCAGGAAGTTTTCTTCCATGTAATCCATATAGCTCTGGGCGATCAAATTGATCGGCAGGCATTGGCCGCTGTTGGTGCGAAGTCCTCGCTGAATCACCCTCTCCGTGAGAGGCACCATCCTGGCGTCAACTCCTTCGCGGATGAACACCGCCTCCAGAAGTTTGGAATTGATGGGATCAAAACACGGAAAGAGCAAAGTCCTGTTTGCGATCCTGGAGGTGCTTGCGGAATTGAGCGGCAGCAGGCGGGAAGAAACCAGTCTGAGCTCGTTGTGCTTATGATGATTGTTGAAAGAACGGACAGCCGCTTCAATGCGGGTTTCATAACCGACATTGGAATCGTGCTCGTCGAGTTCGAGAATCAAATAAGGTTTGCCGTATTTGTCCATGATCCGCTTAAAATAATCCAGCGTGAAAGAGTCAGGACTGCATTTGAATGATGTCACATAAACCGGGTAAAGGCCGGATGTGCGGGCGATGCAGAGAGCGGCTTTCAGGATCCGCGCGGCGTAATTCCAGTGCATTCGCTTCAGGAGTGTTTCAATTTCGGACAGATCCTCCCGCTCCGCGGGCAGCATGTCCTGGTAAAAGTTTTTCACGCCGAGCGTGCTGAAGATCTCCGGGATTCCTTTATTCATTGATTTCTGCATGATGGCATAGGGCCTGCCCAGGAAAGCCACACTGATGTCGCCGCCTGCGGGTTTTTCTCTTTCATAGACATTCAGAAGATTTGAACGGCCCTCGTTGTAAAAAGCCAGAGCCGCCTCGTAGGCATTGTAGATTGCCCAGTAGCCGGTGTTCAAAATCGATTTCAGGATGGAGAAAAGTTCAATGCGTGACTGGAAGGAATGATGTTCGATCACCGGCATAAGGGTTTTATTTTTCATGCGCATGCTTTTCAGGCCAGCCGCCAGGGAAGCCGCGAATTGTGTGTAATAGCAGTAGTAGCGGAAGTCCTCGCCTTTTTGTTTGGGGGCCTCCAGATAAAAAGGCAGAAAAATATAGTCGCACTTGTCCACCAGATACTGCGCGTGTCCGAAAAAAGCGTTGATCGGTGCGCAAAATTCGGCACCCGCCAGTTTCCTGCCGGACTTGACGGCACCTGTGAAATTTTCGGATGTAACGGTTTCCACACCGAGTGCGGAGAAAAAATATTTCCAAAGGGGCATTTCTTCGGCCAGGTATAGGGCGTTGGGGATGCCGATCTTAATGTTTGTCTTGAAATCTGCATGTTTTTTCGGCAGCGGGAAAACCATGCTTCTTGCTTTGATCAAATCGTATTGTTTTTTGCCCGGACCGACATAGCGCCTGGTGTCGTAATCCCTCCCGCAGAGAAACCCGAAGGCGACAGTCTCTCCCTGGACAATGACCTTGTTGATTTTGCAGTTGTTGTGGCACAGTTCGCATACTTCATTTTCCACCGGAATGTTTTCCCGGTGGAGGGCAAGCCCGCGGAAACCGGATTTTTGAACCGCATTTTCCGCAAGGATCAGTGCGCTGCCCAGCGCGCCGGTCAGATGGCAGAACCTGGATACAAAAACGGGTTTGTTCAGCCGGTGCTCGAATGCGGCAACCAGCGCCCTGTTGCGGGCCGTGGCGCCCTGAAAACAGACGTTTTGACCAATGTTGGCCTCCACGGCGACTTTAGCCAGATAATTTTCACACACGGAATGCAGGACACTTGCCAGGACTTCATCAACGGAATATCCTTCTGTCAGGTAATTGTTGATGTCGCGTTCCATGAATACGGTGCAGCGGTCGCTGGATATGGGGGACGGGGCGTTCATCGCCTTTGAGGCGTATTCGGCAAGGCCCACACCGAGTTTTACAGCCTGTTCCTCAATGAAACTGCCGGTTCCGGCAGCGCAGACATTGTTCATGACAGAAGAGGTGACCATGCCGTTTTTTAAAGTGGTGAATTTCGCGTCCTGTCCGCCGATTTCAATGATCGTGTCCGTTTCGTTGTTAAGCTCGAACGCTGCGCGCGCGTGAGCGGTGATTTCGTCGATGATCAGATCGGCATTGATGATACGGCCGATAAATTTCCGGCCGGACCCGGTGGTGCCGACACCGTCAAAAACAAGTTCACAGGACTGATTTTCAGCAATGTGATCCAGGGCCTCAAAAAGTCCCTGGATGGCAACGAGGGGCCGGCCTGACGTCTGGGTGTAAAGGCCAACCAGAACGTCGTTCCGGCGGTTGATTAAAACCGCCTTGGTGCTGGTGGAACCGATATCGATGCCCAGGTAAACATTTTCCTTTTTCTGAAGAGGACGGTAGATGTCTACTTCAATGCCAGCGGCATCGTTGGCAGGATTGTAAAGAAAACTGGAATTGGCGGAGAAATCCGGATAATCCGAAATCCTCAACCTGAGCGGCGGATACCCGTAAATCTTTTCCCTGGTTTCCTGCACAAAAAGATCATCCCATCTCTTCGCTTCAACCGGGGCGGTTGGTGCCTGTTCCATAAAGAGAAGGGCGGCGCCGATGGCTCCATAGAGATGACTGTTTTCCCCGATGACAGGTTCGGTTTGCAAAAGAGCGCTGAAGTGTTTCACCACGGCGGAATTCATGGAAACACCACCGGCCAGGATCAGAGGCGGATGAATATTCGAATCGGGAATCAAAGTGTCGATAACGTTTTTGGCCAGTCCTTCGCACAGTCCGTCGCAGATCTGGCCCACGGAGTAACCCTCCTGCTGGGCATGGATGAGATCGGTTTTGGCAAACACGGCACAGCGCGTCGCGATCTTCGGCGTGTTGATCTTGTTGCAGAACGCGACGGTACTGAGCGTTTCGATGCTTTTCAGGTTGAGCCTTTTCGCCTGCTGATCCAGAAAGCTGCCGGTTCCGGCGGCACAGGATGAGTTAGATCTGAACCGTTCATATTCGCCCTTTTTGTTGAAAGTGATCAGGCCGAAATTTTCTCCGCCAACAAATAAAATGCTGCCGACCGGATCATGATATTTTTTAACTGCTGCGATCATGGCAATCTGCGTGTCGAAGCGTTCGGCACTCTTCAGAATGTCCGGTCCAGACTGCGTCATGGCGATTCCACCGACCCGGCGAATATCAATATCGTTCAGGATTGCACGAAGCGTCGCGGTAATGGCTCCCCGGTGAAACCTGTAAAAAGATTTGACGACCGCACCTTTTTTATCGAGCATCGCGACAGAAAGGGCAACCGAACCAATGTCTATTCCAACAATGTTTCCCATAGATGTTTTCTTCCTTTTAAGCATT
>MWDG01000126.1 GCA_002070455.1 Deltaproteobacteria bacterium ADurb.Bin151 | reverse complement strand
GGGGTCAGGTTTTGCATTTTAGCGTTTTGCCGGCTCTTCCACAAGCCAGCGCCATACAGGTTTGTAGAGAATCCGGACGTTTTGAAGAATTTCCTCGCTTTCGTAGTCCGCCGTCAGGATCTGCACCTCGGACAGCCCGAATGCTGCCGCCGCCGCCAGGGCGCCGGAGATTTCCCGCTTCCGGGTTTCAGGGTTGCCGATATTCTGACAGACCTGCAGGGCGGCCGTGATCTCCTGCCCCTGCCGGATCAGAAAATCCACTTCCTTGCCGTTTTTATCCTTCCAGTAATACACGTCGCAGCCGCGCCTTTTGAGCTCGCAGAAAACGATGTTTTCCAGAATTCGTCCGGAATCGGCGGAAAATTTGAAGGCCATCGCCGCGGCCAGGGCATGATCTACGCAGTAGAGTTTGGCCGGGTTGTACATCTGCCTCTTCATGGAATAGTCGAAGAGGTTCACCGGAAAGAAAAGATAAACATCTTCGAAATAGCCGAGATAGTTTTTCACGGTCGTCAGGCTGTTGACGGTGATCGTGTCCTTCAGTTTTTTGTAGCTTGCCAAACAGGAAAGATTCGAAGCCAGGTAGAGGGCGAGTTCGCGGATCTCGCGGACATTGCGCAGCCCGTAACGGGCAACGATATCACGATAGACGATGTCCCCGAAATAATGGCGCAGGATGTCGGAATCCTGCTGTCGGAGGGCCTCCGGGAAACCGCCTTCCTGCATATAGCGGCCGAAGAGGCGCGCGAGCTTCGCCTTTCCCTCCCCGGTCAGCAAATCCCGCTCGGTCCACGTCACGTCGCAGGCCGCCGCATACTCCCGGAAGGAGAAGGGATACAGTGTGACGACGCGGTTCCTGCCGGTAAGCGACATGGCCGCCTCCCCCTTCATCATGGAGGAATTGGAACCGGTTACAAACAGCTTGACGTCCTCGAATTCATAGAGGCGGTTGAGCCAGCGATGCCAGCCGGGCAGGTTCTGGATTTCGTCCAAAAAGAAATACTTGCGGCCCGACGGGGATTCGACTTCTAGATAGGCCTCGTAAAGGGTCTGGAAATCCGGGGTTTTGAATTCGGCAAAACGGTCGTCTTCAAAATTGAGATAGAGGATATTTTCGCTGGGGACGTTTTCCTGTTGAATCAGGTAGCGGGCAACCATACGCATCAGAGTGGACTTGCCGGAACGTCGAACACCGGTGATGACGTTGATCTCCTTCTGATGCGCCATTTCCCCCGCCCGGGTCAGGAGTTCCCGCGGCGTGAAATCGCTGTCGGCGAGGGCCTTTCCCTTATGCTCTACAAGAAGTTCTGCCAGCTTTCGCTTATCCATGCCACTTCCAATGAAATATTAGTACCATTACATTCCATTCATAATGGAATATTTTGCCTGCGTCAAGGGTTTTTACATTTAAAAGAGAGCTTTGCACAATTCCCTTCATGTCATTTCGACTTCTCATTTTGTCATTTCGACCGAAGGGAGAAATCTTGTACTTCATGTCATTTCGACCTTCCCCTGTGTCATTTCGACCGAAGGGAGAAATCTTATAAAACATCAATATTAAAGCAAGATTTCTCAGTCGCTCCGCTCCTTCGAAATGACATGGGTGATGCGCTCCGCTTCTTCGAAATGACAAGGGGGGTGCGCTCCGCTCCTTCGAAATGACATGGGGGTACTGGATCCCCGATAAGCCCTTTCGGGGATGACATTTTGTGGTACATTCGGGGATGACAATATTGTTGGCTTCATGTGGTTATGCATACGTCAACCATCAGACAATGCTCGGCCCGGTTATTGACCCCACAAAGTTGACAACGGTGCCGCCCACAGGTGATCGCCCAGTGGCATGGTTTCTGTGCCGTCGTAAAGCAAAACACCCATCCTGAACTGATCGCCAGCCACGCTTGCCAGTTTTTTCAGGCCGTGCAAATCACCGGGCTTGACCGTGGCAGAGGCTTTTATTTCGACACCAATCAGTTGACCGGCAGCGTTTTCGATCACCACATCCACCTCACACATGTCGATATCACGATAGTAGAGAAGCCGATAGTCATCCTCAGCCGTGGTGATGTGTTTGAGTAGTTCACCATATGCGAAGGTCTCGAGCACATTGCCAAATCGGCTACGATCTTGCTGCGCTTCGGCCGGGCCAAGATCAAGCAAGGTAGCCAACAGACCGGAATCGATAAACTGCAGCTTGGGGGTTTTGACAACACGCTTGAGTCTGTTCCTGGCCCAAACCTCAATACGCTTGAGCAAGTACATCTGCTCGAACACACCAACGTAGCGGGCTGCCGTTTTGCTGTCCAGCCCCACTTGGCCACCCAGTTGGGTGTAATTGCACATTTGCCCGGATACCTGGGCAAGGCTGCGCAAAAAACGGGGTAACTGGTCCAGCTTGTCGATGCTGGCCACGTCACGAACATCACGCTGAATAATGGCATTAATATACTGACGTGCCCACACGGTACGCCTGCGCGCATCCCTGCGGGTAATCGCTTCAGGGTAGCCACCGCGCAAAACAGTTTCGACCAACGCCGCCCCTACTACTGACCTTCCGACCTTTAGCAGTCTGCCGGCAAACGCCGCATCAATCCAATTTGCAGTGCTTTCATACAATTCGCTTTGCGACAGCGGCAGCAAAGTGAGTGTCTCCATTCGACCGGCCAAAGAATCCGTCACGGTTGGCAGCGCCATCAAATTGGCCGATCCGGTCAGCAAGAATCGACCAGGTCGTCTATCCTCATCGATACTCTTCTTGATAGCCAGCAGCAATTGGGGCACACGCTGAATTTCATCAATGATAGCACGATCCAAGCTTCGAACCATCCCGACCGGATCTGCACTGGCGGATAATAGTGTCAGCTCGTCATCCAACGTGAGATAGCGCATCTCTTTGGTTGCCATCTGTCGCACTAAGGTTGTTTTGCCTGCCTGGCGTGGACCTGCAACCAAAACAACGGGCGTGTCGGCCAGCGCTTCTGCGATGCGCGCTTCAATCAAGCGCGAGTATAAAAGGGGTGATTTCACAAGGACATGTTAGCGTAAAATATGGATTCTATCAACGTAAATTACGGAATATAAACACGGGCCATCGTCTCTGACTGTTCCCGAACCGCTCCAAAGCATAATAGGACGCTTTGCACAATTCCTTAAGGAGACCTTTGAAAATTGTCATTTCGACCTTCCCCTGTGTCATTTCGACCGAAGGGAGAAATCTTGTACTTCATGTCATTTCGACCACTTCCCTTGTCATTTCGAATCCCGATTTATCGGGATGAGAAATCTTATAAAATCTCAATATCAAAGAAAGATTTCTCAGTCGCTCTGCTCCTTCCAAATGACACGGGGGGGGTGCGCTCCGCTCCTTCGATTTCGACCTATTTTGTCATTTCGACCGAAGGGAGAAATCTTAAGATTTCTCAGTCGCTCCGCTCCATCGAAATGACACGGGGGGTGCGCTCCGCTCCTTCGAAATGACAAGGGGGGTGAAAGATTTCTCGTCGTCCCGACAAATCGGGACTCCTCGAAATGACACGGTTGGGCATTATGCAAAGGTTTCATACCATAGACGGTTTGGACGGATTAGGAACAGCCCGTGAAGCGTGAATACTTACAGCACTTTCCAATAACCGTCACGGTCACTGCCGACTCTTGCCATCCGCCCTGCTGCTTTAAGTCTGGATAAATGTTCTTTGATGGTACTTTGACTTTTGCCCAGCAAAGTTGCAAGTTCTTCACGAGTTATCTTCGGATTTAATTTTAATTCTTCGAAGACACGCTCCCTCGTTGATTTTTTCTGGGTGGTTTTCTGGGTGGTTTTCTGGGTGGTTTTGAAAAAGGTTACCCGAAACCCATCCTGTATCTCCTCAAACGATGGATCATTTAGCTCACATTCGTTCGGAATGACATGAGAGGGAACGGCACGACAAGAGTGAGGTCGAAATGACATTGTGCAGGTCTCACTTTATCTAAAAGGGGGCTGTTGCAATATCGGTCAGGAATTGTTTGATCTTTTCATCGGGTACCGATTCGGCGACAAAGTCCACTTTTTCAGAATGATCCACATCTTGAAAGTAGCAGAGCTGTTCCCGGAATAGTTTTTCGTTGTAATAGACGCCGAAAATATTTTTCGATTTCTCAGAGATTTGCGCCAGGGAAAAGTGATCTCTCAACAGGATATAGAGGTCCACGTAATCTTTCCATTTTGCCCTGCCGCCTAAAGCATAAGCCTTCATGGCGGCAAGGGTCAGGAGATCAGGCATGTAGATGATCTGTTCAAAATCCACGGTCGCATCAATCTGATGCGGATAGGAAAAAAATGTCAGCTTGACATCATGAACCACAAGATGGAGCTGCTCGGAGTCTTCAAAAAGGACATCGGACACTGGCCATTTATGGCGGTCGATGGTTCTTTTGATGAATTGCTTTTTGACCCTGCCGGACGTGAATAGATCAAAATCGATGGAGCGCCGATGTCCAAGATGCAGCGCAATGGCTGTGCCGCCGACCAGATAATAATCCCTTGAGAATTCTTTGACCAGGGGCAGGAGTTTAAGCTGATTTTCCGTCAGAATATTTTTGAACATTGTTTTTTAGGGAGTTTTGTGAGTGCTGTTGAAAATATTTTTGAAAGAAATAGACTGTCCGGGGCCGGTAATTATTGCGCCTTCCCGATATCTGCCTGTTGAAGATTTCAGCGACGTAATCGATTCCATAATAATCAAGAAGTTGCTTAATCGTTGTTTCGTTGCCGTTATTAAGTATAGCCTGCACAATGGCGTCGTCGCTAAGCGATGGGATTTCGCTCTCAGGCACCCACCAGAATAGATGCCTTAAGACAGGAAACAGGTCTTTGATTTCAGGGTTCATTTTTATATCTCTATATAAATATTGACTATTTTATACCACAACCCATGAGCCAAGACAATAAATCAATTGGGAAGTTGGGAGGAAAGCTGAGAGCTTTGAATAATCGCCAATTCTGTCATTTCGACCGTCCCCTATGTCCTTTCGACTCCATTCGGCTACGCTCAGGATAAACTCCGGGAGAAATCTTATACTTCTTGTCATTTCGAATCACGATTTATCGGGATGAGAAATCTTAAAAACATCAATATCAAAGCAAGATTTCTCAGTCGCTTCGCTCCTTCGAAATGACACGGGGGTGATGCGCTTCGCTCCTTCGAAATGACAAACTATTTCGCTCCTTCAAAATAACAATTACTCCAACCCTCTAATACCCTTCTGGATTTTTGGATTGCCATCTCCAGGCATCGGCGCACATGGCATCAAGATTGCGGCTGGCTTTCCAGCCCAGCAGTTTTTTGGCCAGTGCTGCCCGGGCATAGCATGTTGCAATGTCGCCGGGTCGTCGTTTGGTTATTTTATACGGGATTTTTTTGCCGCTTGCGCGGGCGAAGGCTTCTATTATCTCCAGCACGGTGTAGCCTCGGCCGGTGCCCAGGTTGACGATGAGGGGTATGGATTCCCGCCTTCGCGGGAATGACAGAGGTGGAAGCGGGAATGACAAGCCCTCTTGTTCCATGTAGCGCAGGGCGGCGACGTGGCCTTCGGCCAAATCCATGACGTGAATGTAGTCGCGCACGCCGGTGCCGTCTTTGGTGGGGTAGTTGTTGCCGAAGATGTTGATGTGTGTGCGCCTGCCGACGGCCACCTGGCTGATGTACGGCACCAGATTGTTGGGAATGCCCTGCGGGTCTTCGCCGATCAGCCCGCTGGGATGCGCGCCGACGGGGTTGAAGTATCGCAGCAGGATAATCCGCCATGCGGGATCGGCTGTGCAGAGGTCCCGCAATATGTTTTCGACGATGAGTTTTGTCGAGGCGTAGGGATTGGTCGGGCTTGTCGGCGCGTTTTCTTTTATCGGAACGACGGCCGGATCGCCGTAAACGGCAG
>MWDG01000125.1 GCA_002070455.1 Deltaproteobacteria bacterium ADurb.Bin151 | reverse complement strand
CCTAAGTCAAGATCTATGTCATTCCGAGCGCATGCGAGGAATCTTAAAAAAGGGTCAAGATTTCTCGTCGCCTTGTTCCCCGAAATGACAAGAAGAGTTTCATTTTTGTCTATTGCGTAATCTGGGTTAATGTTACATCATTGTGATTCCCATGAACCGGATCTTAATTTTTATAAACGCCAGGTAACTGGTGATGTAATCGCACAGAAGATGAGGTTACCCCATGCCGCCCAAGAGAGAGTACAAAGCTGAGGACGTAATTGATGCCGCCCTGGAGGTCGTTCGCGAAAAAGGATTTAACAGGCTTTCGACAAGGACGATCGCGGAAAAGCTTCATTCTTCCACCATGCCCATCTATTACAGCGGGATTACCATGCCCGACATTGAAAAAGAGATTGCGAAAAGGGCCTGGACCATTCTTGAAGAGTATCAGTCAAAGATTCGAACAGGAGACCCGGTGTTGGATATGATCATCGGTTTTGTCATGTTTGCCAGAGAAGAAAAGAACCTTTTCAGATGTTTCCGCAGCGATAAGCTGAACGCCATCAATATTGTGAACGCGGAAAAAGCTTTTATGAAAAACATGAAAATCCTCGAGACTCATGAAATTATGAAAAAATTTTCCTCTGAACGGGTGACCGATGTCCTTATTCAGGGATGGATTTTTGCCAATGGAATTGCCCTTCTTGTCAATAGCCCGATTGTTAAAACCATCCCGGAACTGAATTCAGAAGAATCCATCATCCGGTTTATCAAAGACGCCACCCGAATCTACTGGAGAGGGGTTGAAAGTATTATGGAGGATAATGCTCCATGATACAGAGGACTCTGATACAAGCTATCATTGTCCTTCTGATGCTTTGCCCATTCGTTTTGACGCAGGCCCATGCCCAATCCTGTGAAAAAATCGTCCGGTCTGTTAACGGGCATCTTTCGCCCCGAATCAACGAGAAAGAACTGGTCGAGGTTCTGCGCCACCTGAATGCCTCGGACCATAAAAAACTCCCGCCGCATTTCTTGAACAAACGGGAGGCCCGGTCTTGGGGATGGAGACCCGGAAAAGATCTGTGGTCTGTAAAGGGCCTGCGGGGATGCAGCATCGGCGGTGACCGGTTCCATAACCGGGAAGGGCAGTTGCCGGATGATCAATGGCGCGAGGCGGACCTGGACTACCGGGGGGGACGACGCGGCGGCAAGCGTCTTGTCTATTCCCGCAGCGGGGACCGGTTTGTTACCGTAGATCACTATCAAACTTTTCTGGAGGTGCCGCCATGCGAATAAAACGATGCACGCTGAACGGTCTTACGATTAAGTCTCTGGATAATCTCTATGATCGCCTCGAAAACAGACTTTCCCTCCCACCGCATTTCGGCCGCAATCTGGACGCGCTCTGGGATGTTCTGTCCACAGACGTGCAAGGTCCGTTTGAAATCGTCTGGACGCACAGCGATGATTCCAAAAAATCCATGGGCAAAGATTTTAACCGGGTTGTAAAGCTGCTCAAAGAGTTGAAAAAAGAAAGGGACGATTTCAAGTTGACCATCGAGCCGTAATGTTTTCAAGCATGCACGGTCAGCATCACTGCCTGAAGAAAAACACGAAGAAAAACACGAAAAAAAACCGTCACTTTTTTACAAAATGAAAATGCGTACCGAAACGCTCAAAGGCCGCGCGGTCCAGCGCCTCCCGGTGTGACGGATGCGCGATACTGATGATCAGTCGGGCCCTTTCCTGCAGCGACCGGCCGTAAAGATTGACTGCTCCGTATTCTGTCACCAGCCAGTGCGCGTGAGCGCGTGTGGTCACCACTCCCGCTCCGGGCAGCAGAACGGGAGCAATTTTGCTAATGCCCTTTTCTGTAGTCGACGGCATGGCGATGATGGCCTTGCCTCCCAGGGAACGCGAAGCGCCATAACAAAAGTCAACCTGGCCTCCCACGCCAGAGTAGCATTTCGTCCCCAGAGAATCAGCACAGATCTGGCCGGTCAGGTCAACCTGCAGCGCGGAATTGATTGCTGTGACTTTGGGGTTTCTGGAGATCACAAACGGGTCATTGGTGTAACCGACATCCATCATCAGCACGCGATCATTCTGATTAGTATAATCATACAACTGCTTGGATCCCAGGAGAAACGTCGCCACCATTTTCCCGACATCAATCGTTTTGTTTGCGCCGTTGATCACGCCTTTTTCAACCAGCGGGATAACACCGTCGGCGAACATCTCCGTATGGATGCCCAGATTTTTGTGACCGCCCAGTTCACTGAGCACCGCATTGGGAATCGCGCCGATGCCCATCTGCAGTGTGGCTCCGTCTTCAATGAGCGCCGCGCAATTTTTGCCGATGGCGGTTTCTATTGCATTGGGCTTTTCGAAATTCAGGGTTTCCAGCGGCGTATCATCTTCGACAAAAAAATCGATTTGATCGGCTGAAATGACGGCATCGCCAAACGTGCGCGGGACATTAGGATTAATGACCGCGATTACCGTATCGGCAACCTCGATGGCAGCAACAGACGCATCAACAGACGTTCCCAGGGATACCCGACCATTTGCATCCGGCGGGCAAACCTGCACCATAGCTACGTTGCAGGGAAGATAACCTTCACGGTACAGGCGCTGGGTTTCGCTCAGGAAGACCGGAATGTAATCTGCAAAACCATTCTGGCTCTGACTGCGGACATTCGGGCCGACAAAAAAGGAATCCAGCTGAAAAATGCCCTCAAATTCCGGATCAGCGTAGTGAGCCGGACCTTCCGTGTGCAGGTGATGAATGTGGACATTCGCCAGTTCTCCCGCCAGGCCCCTGCGGCACATGGCGGCAACCAGGCACTGGGGCGAGCTGGCAACGGAACTCAGATGAATATGATCGCCGGTTTTGATCACCCGGACGGCTTCGTCCGGGGTAACTGTTTTCATTCTGCTCATGCGCTGGCACCGTTTTTTATTTACTATGACAAATATCGGGCGCATTATCAAGCATCCCTATTTGCAGCCTGATGGCCTATTAAAACCAAAACCGCAGGTCCTCAAAAAAACCTAACAGCCTAAAAGCCTACAGCCTATAAACCTACCAGAAACTCCCTGATATCGCGCGACAGCCGGTCGGGTTTTTCCAGAGGAATCGCGTGACCACAGTTTTCGTAAATAATCATTTTTGCCCACGGGAGCACTTTTTTGTAATCCTCTACCAGTGGAATCGGAAAGATCGGATCCTGATCGGCCAGAATAATCAGAACAGGCCGGGAAATGTTTTTCGCAATATCATTAATATCAAAAACGCTGGCGGCGGCAAACTGACGCAGAAAAGCATACAAAGGCTGAGGGTTCTTCATCCTCAGGCTTACGGACTTATCCAGAATATCCGGATGCTGTTGAACAAATCCCGCTGCTGTCATCAGCGTCATATCAATACGATATACCTGCTCGGGTGTCTTGCCGGCGATTTCTGCAGCAACTTTTTCCCAGAACGGCTTGCTCAATTTTGCAGACCGGCTCCCTCCCATTCCGGTACCAACCAGAATCAGGCGATCGACCACATCCGGATAGGACAGGGCCATTTCCTGGGCGATAAAACCGCCCATCGATAAACCGGCAACATGGGTTTTTTCAATGCCCAGCGCCTTGAGCAGTCCCACGGTATCCGAGGCCATTAAGGCGATACTGTATTCCTCATCCGGTTTGTCGCTTCGGCCGATTCCCCGGTTGTCCAGCGCAATTACCCGAAAGTCTTTTGAGAGTTCCCCCATCTGCGCGAACCACAAATCCATCGGGAATGCCAATCCGTTGATGAGAATCAGCGGCTCACCCTTTCCCCGCTCTTCGTAATAAATTTTGATTCCGTTGACGGTTTGATGCGGCATAAAAAGATCTTTCTTTCATGCTGTATGATGTGGGAAAAAATCCTCCCGCAGGGAACTGCGGGAGGATAATAGGAAAAAGAATTTACACGGCTTCGATAGCGATAGCCATACCCTGGCCGCCGCCGATGCAGAGGGACGCCAACCCCAGGCTGACATTCCGGCGTTTCATTTCATTGGCGAGCGCAAGCACGATACGCGCACCGGAACAGCCGACCGGATGGCCGATGGAAATGGCTGATCCGTTGACGTTGGTGATGTCCCAGGGAATGTTCAATTCGCGCAGGCAGGCAATGGCCTGTGCGGCAAACGCCTCGTTGAGTTCAAAAAGACCGTAATCCTTGATGGATGTGCCGGTAATCCGGAGGAGTTTGCGCACGGCGGGAACGGGGCCCAGTCCCATGTACGCGGGATCAACTCCGCCTGACGCATAACCCTTGATCCGTGCCAGAGGCTTTAAACCCATCTGCTTGGCTTTTTCTTCGTTCATGATCAGCATGGCCGCCGCCGCGTCGTTGATGCCGGAGGCGTTGCCTGCCGTTACCGTGCCGTCCTTCTTAAAGGCCGTATTGAGCTTGGCCAGCTTTTCCATGCTGGTTTCCATTGGTCGCTCGTCCGTATCAAAAACAATGGGATTGCCTTTTTTCTGCGGAATGGTGACCCCAACGATTTCATCTTTCAGAAGGCCGTTTTTAATGGCGTTGCGGGCGCGTGTGTGGCTTTCGACGCTCAGTTTGTCCTGCTCCTCCCGGGAAATATTGTAGCGGGCGGCAATGTTTTCGGCGGTAATTCCCATGTGGTAACCATAGAAGATCTCATACAGCGCATCAAAAACCATCAGGTCAACGGTTTTACCGAAGGGCATATCCATGCGGTGACCCCAGCGGGCTTTGGGCAGACCGATCGGAACATCGCTCATGTTTTCCATGCCGCCGGCGATGACAACCTCATTGTCCCCCGCCTTGATGGAGGCTGCGGCAAGCGCGATGGCTTTCATGCCGGAGGCGCAGACTTTGTTCACGGTGATCGCGGTGGTTTCCTTGGGCAGGCCGGCGCGGATCATGGCCTGACGCCCGACATTCTGACCCTGTCCCGCCCCGATGACGTTGCCGATGATGACTTCATCCACGGCAATGTCCCTGAGGCTGCCATCCCACTTGGCATACTGCTGTTCAATCGGGGAGAGTCCTTCATTCTTTGCCGTATCCGGCGCGTCATCTTTGGCATGGGCCGGCAGAGCCGGTTTGAGTCCCGCCTTGACCAAAGTTTCGCGAATGACCAGAGCGCCCAGATCCTTCGCGGGAACATCTTTCAAAGAGCCGCCGAAGGCTCCGACCGCGGTGCGCACACCGCTGACAATGACTGCGTTTGACATAATATTGCTACCTCCTTGTTCTCGATATAGTGACGTCATTTCAATGACATTCTCAATATTCAAAAGCCTGCAAGCGATAGGCTCGCATTGAAAATCGCGGGGGAGTATTTCATAATTGAGACGTTATGGCAAGAATGAATTACCCCTTTGTTTTTAAAGGACTGATGCCCGTCAGATAACCTGCGCTGTCGTTTCTGAACCATGCATGGAATGATGGGATGCGGCGTTTGACAGAAGAACCTCATCTATTGATCATGCCCGGTCCGTTAAGTGATATTTTCAGCTTTCGGCGCGGCAAGATTTAAACGCACCAGAATTGCATCGGAATCGAAAGAGCGTGTGATGGGGACTTTTGCTTTCTCAAAGACTTTCAGCATGGCTTCATTCCGAGGAAGAACATAGGCGATAAACTCTCCAATCCCCCGGTTTCTGGCAATTTTGATCAGATAATTCAACATGAACGTGGCAACGCCCTTTCCCTGAAAGTCTTCGTCAACAATAAAAGCGACTTCATGGGCGCCTTCCTGTTTCCCGTATGCATACCGGGCTTCCGCGATAATTCTTTCGTTGCGGCCTTTTTCCACGATGGCTACAATGGACAGGGTGTCCTGATAATCAATATTGACGTATTTCTGCATTTCTTTGTGGGGCATGACGGGCTTGTTGGCAAAATACCGGAAA
>MWDG01000124.1 GCA_002070455.1 Deltaproteobacteria bacterium ADurb.Bin151 | reverse complement strand
TCGGAGTATCCTGAAAAGTCAAAATAAATCTGAAGCGTGTAGGCCAGTGCCCCCTCCCAGGCCTCCAGAAATGAAAGCGTATACATATGTCTTGCCGCTTCAAAAACGGGCGTGGCATAAACGCCAAGACCGTCCGCAATGACCACTTTTTTAAACAATCCGAAAAAAAAGATGGTGAGGCCGGCCGCCACCATGCGGGGATTGAAACGGAATATGTCCTTCTGAGTGAACTGGGGCATGATCTCATTGTGGTAGACAATTGGACCCTGCATCAGACGGGGGAAAAAGGTCACAAACAGGCAGTAGTTTAAAAAATTATGGTCGCGGATTTTGCCGTGATAAACATCAACCAGGTACGCAATCTGCTGAAACGTATAAAAAGAAACCGCCAGCGGCAGAATCACCGTGGGTGGCGCAAGGGCAATGCCCGTCATGGCTGCAAGATTTTCAATAAAAAAGCCTGCGTACTTGAAATAGCCGAGCAGTCCAAGGTTCGCCGCTATCCCGAAAGCGAGAAGGCTTTTCGAACCGCGGTCGACCAGCATGCCCCATCCGTAATTAAAAAGAATAGACGCAAAAATCACGGAAAGAAAGATCGGATTCCACAGACCGTAAAAAAGGAGGGAGGCAAAAACCAGCCAGGCGATGGCCCATGTGTGGCGACCGCTGCGGCCGATCAGGAAAAAGCCCGCTGCCGCTATCGGAAGAAAGAGCAGAATGAAAGAATAGGAATTAAAAAGCATGGGGAGCAAGCCTCCTCATGTCCAATGAACATACCATCGTCAGGCTGATATCCGCACACAGAAGCCAGGCCATCACACACCTGCCCGGCAACAACGGCATGACCGCATTAACGAAACCTCTCATGGAAGCCCCATTATTTTTTTGATTTCCGCGGCGTACAGACGGCCCGCCACCTTCCCTCCATAGTTTGTATAGTGGCTGATCGGCAGGCCGGATTTCTCCACCTGGAGGATTCTTTTCATGCGATAACGTTTCAGAAGCATTGACGGATCAAGAAACGGAATCCCTTTTTTCTGTGAAACACCCCGCAGAAGATCAATCAGGGCCGCCCTTCTGGCAATGTTGCCCTGCAACGGGGTCAAAGGGTCTTCAGGGGAAGCACCAGATGCAGGGGAAAAACAGTCGCGAATCCATCTCATCACTTTCTTGCCCTTACCTACCGGGGGATCGGAATAACCGGAAGTGACCGGAGCATTTATGTGTGAAACAATGAGCATTTTTCTGGGATGAATAAAATTCATGATCTCGGAAATGTCCTGTTCAATTTCCTGTCTGTCCTGATAGCTCACCACGGTTTCCCGAATGATTTGTTCAGGGGTCTGTTTATAAAAATCGTGCCGCCTGTCGGTTGCCAGATGGTGCATATAATAACCCTGATAAAGATATTTTGTCACGGAACAGATTTCGATCAGAAAAAGATCCGCTTCCCGGAATTGCTCCAGAAACACCCCGGACCAGGCCAACGGCTGACGGTTCAGAAGCGATGTGCGGAAACAGTAACGATTGACGGAATCGGGAATCTCGATCTGACGGGTGATAAACCGGAAAAGCTGCAGAATCTCCTTTGTTGTGTGGACAAACGAAATGGCATTGTCAAAATCGGTGCAGGAGAAATGGTTGCGGGTGAATGCGATCCTGCACGTTCCGAACAGAGCAACCTTTACACTGCTCTTATGATATTTCATCCGCCATCCCGTAATTGACATGCCGTCAGCCGACCTCTGACCCAAAGAGTTGATTTGGTGCTGGTTTATACATTGATTGCCCGTATATGTCAAACAGGCCCGTCTGCCGTACGCTCTTGCTGAAAGACTTCCGTAAAGATCTCTCCTGCGACTCAGGGGAATATTCTTCGTCCCGGGTCTTGCAAACCGGCGTCGTTCAGTATATAAGCCGCTGGTTATCATCGTTCATCCAGGCAAAAAAGCACGGTCTTATGGGTTGCAAACTACCGGGACAACCTTGACCTTGCCACGGAAATGGGCAGGGAATCAGGTGCGTGGGGAAACAGGTTTTCTACCGATTCAAAAATATTTAATCGTGTTAAAAAGGGAGACAAAAATGAATGAACCGATAAGCTACGAGAACCTGAAGGACCGCATCATTGAAATCAGGGGGCAAAGGGTGTTGCTGGATTCGGATGTCGCTGAAATATATGGCGTTGAGACAAAGCGTATTAATGAAGCTGTAAAGAATAATCCTGAAAAATTTCCGGATGGTTATATCGTTGAACTGGATCAGACAGAACTGGGTGGTTTGCGGTCGAAATTTTCGACCGCAAAATTCGTTAAAACAAGGGCACTTCCCAAGGCCTTTCCCGAAAAAGGACTGTACATGCTGGCAACCATCCTCAAAAGCCCGCAGGCTGTCCGGGCGACTCTGGCGATCATCGAAACATTTGCCAAGGTCAAGCAGTTGTCCCGCAACATAAGAGAGTTATCGTCTGTACAGGGCAAGGACCGGCAGAAATCCCTGCTTCAGGAAGGCGGCGAACTGATAGAGGATGTGTTTGGTGAGGATCTGGAAACAAGCGGCTCTGAAACATCCATTGAGATAAATTTCGCGGTCGTCAAATTCAAGCACTCTGTCCAGAAAAAGAAAAAAAGGTCCTGACGACGGAATATCAGGTTCATGTCCGGACAAATTGTGCTAGTAAGATGCAGAAATTATTTTTTATTCCATATAAACGGGACAAAACATGCTGTTTAATTCTTACGCTTTCATTCTGATTTTTCTGCCTCTGGCCGCCGCCTGCTATTTTCTGCTCCACAGGTTTTTTTCGGCGAAATGGGCCCTTCTTTTTCTGCTTTTCGCCTCGCTTGGTTTCATGTCTTTCTGGAATGTAAAGTTCGCCATGGTTCTGCTGTTTTCCGTTCTGGTGAATTTCGCCTGCGGATCAGCTCTGTCCGCGGCGGCGGAAAAACAGGCAAAAAGCAAAAAACCCGTTTTCATCGCTGGAATTACCTTTAACGTCCTGCTGCTGGGATTTTTTAAATACAGCAATTTTTTCCTGGAGAATATCAACACCGTTTTTGCAACACATATTCAGGCGCTTCACATTTTACTCCCCATCGGCATCAGCTTTTACACCTTCATGCAGATTGCCTGGCTGATGGATATCTACCGCCAGGGGGGTTACCGCTATGATTTTCTCAGCTATTGCCTTTATGTGACCTTCTTTCCCTACGTGATATCCGGTCCGATCGCCTATCACAGGGAAATCATCCCGCAGTTCAAAACACCGGCAAACTGGACATTCAACACATCCAATCTGTGCCGCGGTCTTTTTATTTTTTCCATCGGCCTTTTCAAGAAAATGGCCATCGCAGACACCCTGGCCATTATTGTCAACGGAGGCTTTGACGCCGCCCGCGTGCTTACCTTCACGGAAGCCTGGATCACCAGTCTTTCCTTCACCATGCAGATCTACTTCGATTTCAGCGGCTATACCGACATGGCCATCGGCGCCGCCCTGGTTTTCAATATCCGTCTGCCGATCAACTTCAATTCACCTTACAAGGCAACAAACATCAAAGAATTCTGGCAGCGCTGGCACATTACCCTGTCCCGTTTCCTGCTCAATTACGTCTATATTCCGCTGGGCGGCAACCGCAAGGGTGAAGCCCGCACGCTCGCAAACATCCTGCTGCTCTTCATCGTCTGCGGTTTATGGCACGGCGCCGCGTGGTCCTTTGTTCTCTGGGGCGGGCTTACGGGGCTTGCCTCGATTGTTTACCGGCTCTGGACAAAAACCGGTCTGAAACTGCCCAAGGCGATTGCCTGGATCGTATATTTTGGTTTCTTTAATATCTCCGCCGTTTTTTTCCGGGCGCAAACCTGGCCCGACACGGTGAAAGTATTGAAAGGCATGCTCGGGTTAAGCGGCATTTACATATCACCCAATCTCGCAGACAATCCCTTCTGGCAAAAATTGACCGTGATCGGAATTCGCTTCGGTGAATGGCGTGAAAATCTTCCCGATACGGATACGTATTTGTACTTCCTGTGTTTCTTATTGATTCCCTTTGTTCTTCTCACAAAGAACTCCAACGAGCTTCTGGAAAAATTTTCACCGAACTGGAAAAACGCTCTGGCAGTGAGTTTGATGATGATTGCAGGACTGCTTTTATTGAACAAAACCAGTTCGTTTTTATATTTTAATTTTTAGGCGGAAAAATATTCATGAGCTATCGGAAGTGGCTGATTACAACATTTTCTTTGATCCTGATTTTCGCGGCGCTCGTTGTTGCCGTCAATTTTTACGTGGATCATCACGGGGTACGGTTGAGTCTGTTCGGCGGTGGCGTGGATGACCATCAAAATCAAATCATGTATCCGGACGGCATCAACCAGCACATGTTCAACCCGGAGCTCATATTTCGCAATCCCGGGAAATTTGATTCTTTTCTTTTTGGATCCTCGCGCACTTCCGTAATCCACGTGGAAAAAATCCCGGAAGGCAGGTTTTACAACATGTCCTACTCCCTGGGACTGCCCACGCAGCACCTGGCCATTCTCAAGACTTTTGTGAACAGAGGCATAAAGATTAAACACGTCGTGATCGGGTTGGATGAAATTGCTTTTGCCATGCCGCCTGCGGCAACACAAAAACACCTCGTACGCATTATGCACCCCGACATCGGCGGCCCCGGCCGCCTGGAGCTTTTCGGCATGTATTTTTTCCGAAAGCCCGATCTGGAAGAGCTCGGCCGCTGGCAGGACAGGGTGATTAAAGGCAAAATGAGCGGCAGGATTGTTACGACCCCCCAGGGTGTAAATCTGGTATGGCTCGAAAAAGACCGGATCATAGAAAATGCGGCAAAACCTGCTTTTTACTTTGACGCCGGCCCCTACAAACCGGTCACTTACGGTCCGGACGAAATAGACAAAGCGTTCAAATCCATTGAAGAACTGGTTTCCCTGGCAAAGGCTCATCACTTTCAGCTGACTTTCTTTATTTCGCCGATTTATGCGCAGCTCTATCTGAACAATGCAGAAGCACTATTGACCGCGAAAGCGAGACTTGCCCAAATTACGGATTATTACGATTTCAGCGGATTCAACTCGGTTACAACAAACCCCGTCAACTATTATGAGGAAGTCCATTACCGCTATCGGGTGGGTAACATGATCATTGCACGCATTTTTGGCGTTGATGTGACTGGTTTACCGAAGGATTTCGGATCTCTGGTGACAAAGGAAAACGTCCGCCGTCATCTGAAAAAGCAAAAACAGGAGCTTGAGCAGTATCTTAAATCGCATAAGCCGCAATGATTTCAAATCTCCAGCGGAGCGCGGTCACTGAGCCTGTCGAAGTGCCGCCGCGTTATCCTTTGAATGCAACTCGGTATCAAAAAACTCCGCCAGAGAGGTTAACAAAATCAGGCCTTCATTTTTGCGGCATCGAGTGTGTTTTTCATCAGCATGGCAATGGTCATGGGGCCCACACCGCCCGGGACGGGCGTAATATAAGAAGCTTTCGGGGCCACTTCATCAAAAGCGACATCGCCGGCCAGTTTACCGGTGTCCAAACGGTTCACTCCAACGTCAATCACCACAGCGCCTTCCTTCACCATGTTAGCGGTAATCATGCGCGCCTTTCCTATGGCGGCAATCAGCACATCGGCACGCGACGTCACAGCCGGAAGATCTATTGTTTTAGAGTGACACATTGTGACGGTCGCATTCTGCGCCAGAAGCAGGAGCGCCATGGGCTTGCCGACAATGTTGCTTCTGCCCACAACGACGGCTTCTTTTCCGGCAAGTTCAATGCCGGTGCGGGCGATCAATTCCATAATCCCCCGCGGCGTACAGGGAATAAATAGCGGAGAGCCGGTGACCAGACCACCAACATTATATGGATGAAAACCGTCCACGTCTTTATGCGGATCAATGGCGGCAATGATTTTATCCGTGGCAATGTGTTTAGGCAGCGGCAGTTGAACCAGAACACCATGAATGGATTTGTCCCCGTTCAGATCGTGGATCAGTTTCAACAGATCTGCTTCGGTCGCGTCCGCGGA
>MWDG01000123.1 GCA_002070455.1 Deltaproteobacteria bacterium ADurb.Bin151 | reverse complement strand
CGAGGATATCAAGAAACGCCCGGTTGGCAAAAAGCGTTTCACCTGTTTCAGAGACAATGCGTACACCAAGCGGTGAATCTTCGATCGAACGCCGGAAATTTTCTTCGCTCTTTTTCAGAGTCTCTTCCATCCGCTTGCGTTCGGTAATGACCAGTTCAATTCCATTCCAGTAAACTGAACCATCCTTCATGAAAGTGGGGGTTGATGAATACATGGACCATCTGATGCCTCCCGATGGCTCCTTTACCCGGGCTTCCGCCTTAAACCTCGAAGCAGTTTTTATGGCCTTTTCTTCGGCTTCGATCAAATAGGCAATATCATCTTCATGAATTCTGCTGTAAATCAGGCTGGAATCAGCCATAGCCTCTTCGGGAGACACTCCGTAAAGAATTCGGACGGTATCGTTTAAATAGGTAAATTTCCTTGAGCCGTCGGATTTTGCGATAACCTGATAGATCATTACGTCAGCAAGATTATTGCTGATGGTCTGAATTCGTGATTCGCTTTCACGCAGGGCCTCTTCAATCTGCCTGCTCTCGGTGATGTCAACAATGGAGGTGTAAAACCCCTTTACCTGTTCGCCGCTGAAGCGCGGTTCATAGTTTGCACGGACAAAACATTCACGCCCGTATTTGTCGATCACCCTGTTTTCATAAGATACAGGCTGTCCGCTCAACACCTTTTTGATGTTGTGTGACGCCCTCTCATAGACATCGGGTTTTAGAATATCGGCAACCCGCTTCCCGATCAATTGTTTGGGATTTACTTCATACCACTGGGCATAGGCCCGGTTCACAAATACGTATCTTTCCTCGGTGTCCATATAGGTGATCAGCATCGAAACGCCATTGATGATATTCTCGAACATTTCGGCCTTTTCATGCAGGGCTTCTTTGTCGTGCCTGGCTTTGGCCAATTCTTCTTCGAGAATGATGATTCTCTGTTCCAATGCTTCTAGGGTTGGATTGCTGTTCAAGGATATTCCTCCGGTTCAACAGTGATTCAGCTTCTTAAGACCGGCTTTTCACTGATGTAAAGATCATGATTCATCCAATGCGCTGGCCTTTAGTTGTCCGGCTGGCGCTTAAATATATGAACAATTGTTTGGTCCAAGTTTCACACATATTTTGGTTTTCATCAATGAAATAGTATGAATAGTAATGGTGTGCTTTAAAATAATTTTTCTCTAAAAGTTTAAGTTATCATTGGCTGACCAGATTATGGATGCTTTGTACGCCAGGGGGCCTGATTTCAGTAACCATTTAAATATAAAAGGAATTCAGAACTAACGCCTGAAGGGGCGGAAGGGTGCCGGGTAAGCGGGCCATGGATACGGGAAAGGGTCCCGGTAAAAGGGGTCGTAAAATAGAGGTAAATCAGTCCATGGTTCCCAGAGTTTAAGGGACCGGGATTCAACAATAGGGTATGAATAGAGCAACTCTCCGACAGGCCGTTCTTCTTTGCCGGCAAGCACGCCTACAACCGTTACTTCACGCCCCCGGCTGTAGATGGCCGGATCCAGAAATCCTGGATTGCGAATGATGAAACGCCCCGCAGACCTGTCGGTGTTGAGGGGACGTTTTCGTAAATCAAGTTCAGTTTCCCTGACGATCATCAGGGTATCATTTGATCTTGTGATGGTCTCGACGATCACTCCCCCCCACAGGATGGTTGATCCCTTGAAGGCCTCCGGTGCCTTGGCAACCTCATTGTAGGGGATGTCTTTCGTAACATCCTGCATTACTTGATGCGGAAAAGGTCCGCAGGAAACGGTGATAATGAAAAAAAGCGGCATGAGTAATTTAAATTTCATTTGGCCATTCTCAAATCGGTGCTTTGAGAAATATGGTTTTTTAAGACGAAAGGAACCTGTTGAAAATTCGTGAGAAAACATTGACAGTTGTCCGCGGCCTAAATACGTAAAAAATACTCCCTGTGTCTGAAAAGTCAAGAGGAAACCTGTTTTGCCTGAATATTGAACGATGACGGTGATTTGCGGCGACGGCCAAGCAAAACGGAAATTTGGAGTTTGTTTTTTCATTCTCTTCAGTCGCGGGGCATGGTTGCTTATTCTAGAAAACTCTTGACATGTTATGCGGATAGATTTTTACTCGTTCCAGGTCGGCAGAAACAACATTGAGACGTTATGAAATATGAAGAAGTCTGACAGTTCCTCCAAAAGAAAAGTCCTTGTGGCGATGAGCGGCGGTGTGGATTCGTCCGTGGCCGCGCTGTTGCTCAAAAACGAGGGCTATGAGGTTACGGGGGTGACCATGGCGCTGGGCATTTACAGGGAAGGCGGAACTACAGGCCGTTTTTCCGATGATGCCATCGCTGATGCCGCAAGGGTATGTGATCAGTTGGGGATACCTCATGTAACCGTTGCCTTTGCCTCCCTGATGGAAGACAAGGTGATTTCGAGGTTTACCTCTGAATATTTGTCCGGCCGGACTCCCAATCCGTGTGTGGATTGCAACCGCCATCTCAAATTCGGGGCCCTGCTGAAGCAGGCACGTAAACTCGGATTTCACAGGCTGGCAACGGGCCATTATGCCCGGATCGAAGAGCATCCGTCAGGATGGCAGTTGATGCGCCCCGCGGACAGGGAGAAAGACCAGAGTTATTTTCTTTATCCAATCAAGCCCGAAGATCTGCCGTTTATTTTATTTCCTCTGGGAGGGATGGCCAAAGAAGAAGTGCGCAAAATGGCCAAAGAATCGGGCTTGCATACAGCCCGCAGGCTGGACAGCCAGGATATTTGTTTTGTCCCGCATGGCGATTACAGCCGGGTGTTTTCAGACAGGAATCTGAAATCTGAACCGGGCAATATTGTGGACAGAACCGGGAAAATTTTGGGCCGGCACCGGGGCATCATTTACTACACGATTGGCCAGCGCGGAGGTTTGGGTATCAGCGCAAAAGCCCCTTTCTATGTGGTGGCCATTGATGCCCTGAAAAATCAAATCATCGTCGGGGGTAAGGATGATGTCCGGGCATCAGGTCTTATTGCGGGAGATCTGAATCTTTTGGTCGAACCTTTTCCCGGGGAGGTGGATGCGAAAATCCGCTACAGGAAAAAACCGGCCCTTTGTTCGGTCACCCGGATAGACGATAAGCTGAAGGTCATGTTTAAGGAACCTCAGGATGCCATCACGCCAGGGCAGGCAGTTGTCTTTTACGCGGAAGATGTGGTTCTGGGCGGTGGTGTGATTGAGGATGTCATCCGCGAATAAAAATACAGACAATAAAAATCTTCTGCCCCGTTTTTTGGTCCACAATAAATCTTGACAAATGATAAAAAACAATGTGAATGAGAGTTCATAAAATGAACGACCGTTCATAATCTGGTCCGGGAGAGATCGTGGAGAGGCAACAAAGAAAGAAACGAGAGTTCAATATGCGCCGCGCCGCCATTCTGTCGGAAGCGGAAAAATTCTTTTCGGAAAAAGGCTTTCATAATGTGACTGTTGCGGAAATTGCCGCGGCCTCCGGTTTTTCCACCGGTTATCTGTATCAGTTTTTCAAAGGGAAAGAGCATCTGTATACAACCATGATCAGCGAAAAGCTGACCTTTATGTATCAATCCATTGAACAAAAAGTTTCTTCCGTGAAAGATCTGCATGGCCAGCTGGCGGCGATCATCGTCGCACAGCTTCAATTTGTGGAAGAAAACGCGGCTTTTTGCAGAATATTTCTCCGTGGAGAAAACGAACTTTCTCCTTTGACAATGGATTCCTTTCGTCAGGAACTGAAGGATGATTATTTTAAGCATTTATCTTTTATTGAAAAAATACTGAAGACCGGCATTAAAAATGGTATATTGCGTGACCTGCCGCCCCGTGAAATGGCGGCTGCTTTGTCGCATTTGATCCGCGCTGCTTCCATCGACTGGATGATTCTGCCGACAAAAGAAACGCTTGTTGCCAAAAAAGATTTTATTCTTGACATATTTTTAAACGGGGTGAAAAAACATGACAAATAAAAGCCGTTTCATAATAGCATGTGCAGTTGCTGCCATTTTGTTTTTTCCTTTTTCCGTCAGGGCCGCAGCGCCTTTAACTCTGGAGGACAGTATTGCGATCGCGTTGAAAAACAGCCGGGTTCTCAATATTGCCAAAGAAGGAGCGAAGGGTGCACGGGCCAAAAAGCTGGAGGCGATGACCGGTTTTCTGCCCAAGTTCAAAACCTCATACAGCTACACACGTTTGAATGAAGAGCCGGGATTCTACTTCCCGGGTTCTACAGGCGCCATTTCCATGCCGGCAAGTTACATGGTTGCCGGAACGATCAATAACCATAATTGGATCATCGAAGCGAGTCAGCCTGTATTTGCCGGCGGGGGAATTCTGGCCAATTATCAGGCGAATAAGACTGGTGAAGATATCGCCCTGATTGAAGAAACGGCAAAATCCCTGGATGTGGTTCTGGATGTAAAGGTTGCATATTTCAATATTTTGCGGGCACAGAGACTTGTGGGAACTGCTCGCCAGTCCGTGGAAATGCTCAGTGCCCACCGCGACGTCGCGCATCATTTCTTTCTGGTCGGTCTGATTCCGAAGAATGATCTGCTGCAATCCGAGGTGCAGCTGGCCAACGGGAAACAGACGCTGGTGAAGGCGCAAAACGCCGTTACACTGGCTAAATCAAGCTTAAACACGTTATTGAAACAGAATTTGCACTCATCGCTTGAGGTGGTTGATATCCTGGACTATCAACCTGTCAGTCAATCGTATGAGGAGTGCCTGGAGAATGCGAGACAGCTTCGGCCGGAGCTCAAGATCACAGAGCTAAAGGCCCGGCAGGCCGGCTATGTGGTCCGACAGGCGCAAAGTGAGTTTTTCCCGGTGGTCAGCCTTGTAGGGAATTATGCGAGGTTTGGCGACACAATGTCCCTGTCCGGAACCGAGTACAAAAAAAGAGAAAGCTGGCAGGTGATGGCGGTAGCCAACTGGAGTTTCTGGGAATGGGGGAAAACAAAATTCCGGGTTGATGCGGGAAGGGCGCTGGAAAACCAGGCCCTTGATCAAAACAAAGAGTTAAACGACCAGATTGCGCTGGAGATCAAAAACGCTTATCTCATCCTGCAGGAATCGGAAAGCCAGATTGCTGTGTCAAAGAAAGTGATTGAACAGGCCGAGGAGAATTTCCGGATTTCCGAAGCCCGCTACAAGGAAAGAGTGGCGCGTTCGACGGAAGTGCTGGACGCTCAGACGCTGCTTACCAAGGCAAAATCGGAGTATGCCAATGCGCTGGCAGATTACAATATCGCTCACGCCCGTCTACAAAGAGCTGTGGGCGTCATCGACCGGTAGTTGATGAATTTTGATACAGGAAAAAGGTGTTGTGAATGAAAAAAGGTCTGTTGCTTCTGGGCGTATGGTTTGCGGTTGTTGTCATGTCTGTGTCTAATGCAACGGCCCGGGAATACACCTTGAGCGACCTGTATCAGCAGGCGCTGGAAAATTCTGAAAAAATCAAATATGCCGAGGAAAATCTATTTATTGCTGAAATGGGAAGGTTTAAGGCCCTGTCCCTTCTGATCCCCAAGGTGACGGCATTTGGGACGTACAATCGCTTTACTCAGGACAAATTCAGCGTTTCCGGCGTTCTGATTCAACCGGAGCAATCGGGAACGTGGGGAGTTCGAGCGGACCAGGCGTTCTCTTTGAGTTTACGCGAACTCGACGCTTTGATCATTGCCGGACAGACGATCACGAAAAGTGAATTCGATCTGGATACCGCAAAAACGGATTTTATTCTGATGGTGGCAACTTATTATTATGATGTTCTCAAAGCGAAAAAAGCGCTTGAAATTGCCGCGGCAAACGTTGAAAGACTCACGCAATACCGAAATTCCGCCGCTAAAAAAGTGAAGGTCGGTGAGCTGACCAAAACGTCACTTTTACGGGCCGATGGGGAATTATCAGGGGCTCGCGCAGATTATCTGCGTGCAACCAATGCTCTGGTGCTGGCCCGTGCCGCCCTGATCCGACTGACGGGGATCGAGGAAAATTTCCGTCTGAAGCATCAGGAAAGTTTGTATCCGGATCC
>MWDG01000122.1 GCA_002070455.1 Deltaproteobacteria bacterium ADurb.Bin151 | reverse complement strand
GGCGGAAAAATTTTTACTCTAGATATTCAGGAGGATAAAATGAAGAGATTTTGGTTAGTTTTGCTGTCACTGGGGCTGATCGTAGCCTTCAGCACGTCAGCGATGGCCGTTGATTTAAAGTTCAGCGGCGAGTTTTATGCGGCAGGGCTGTATCAGGATAAGACAAGCCTTTGCAGGGATTGTGGTCCTAGTACAGCTTTTTATTTCCAGAGACTGCGTCTGAACACGGTATTTGTTGTCGCTCCCGGTTTAACGCTGACAACCCGTCTGGACGCCATGGAAAGATCATGGGGTGCTGCAAGATCTGCTCCCAATGCGCTTTTGCAGGGCTATGCCGCAAATGTCGCATCGGCAGGCACCGTTGCAGAAAATGAGAACATTGCCTTTGATCTGGCGTATGTCACCTACATTTCACCGATTGGTATTATCAGTGCCGGTTACCAGATCGATGCCGCGTGGGGTACCGTGTTCGGAGATAACTCGATTCCGACGGGTAAAATCAGTTACGTATACATGAAAGGTCCCTGGACATTCATTGCTCAGACGGGCAAGAACTCCGCTTTTAACGCTTCCGGTTCTTTTGGCATCGGCGGAGAGCAGGGCTATCCCCGTGGTCAGAACTTTAACAATGGTCTTGCAGACGCGGACAATTCGTTTTACACATTAGCCGCCAGATACTCCTGGAACACCGGGCAGGCTGGTTTCCTGTACAAATACATTCGTATCGCCACGATTAGAGATGTCCGTTATGGAGCATTGAGTGCTGCAGCTTTAGGGGAAGATACCATTCAGATCCATGTAGGAATCCCCTATTTCAAAGCCCAGTTCGGTCCGGTTGCCGTTCAGAGTGAAATCATGTACGCGTACGGCGCCCATAACTATGAGAGTGCCTGGAGGAGAACTTGGGACGGAGTCCAAGGTGTTGATGGCCGCAGGCAGATCAGCGTCCTGAACGGCTGGATTGATGCTACGGCAGACTTTGACCGTTTCTACATTGGTGGTACTTTCGCTTACCTGTCCGGTCAGAATCCCGCTCACGAGAGACAGGAAGCGGGCATCATCGATGGCGGTTATGACTGGAACCCCACGTTGATTTTGTGGAACGCTGATCGTAACCAGTGGGCGGGAGATCTCCGTGGATGCGTTGCGTATAATGCAAATAGTACGACTGGCAC
Organism: Deltaproteobacteria bacterium ADurb.Bin151; assembly: GCA_002070455.1. Taxonomy (GTDB): domain Bacteria; phylum Desulfobacterota; class Syntrophia; order Syntrophales; family Smithellaceae; genus UBA8904. Next base: position 4,931 of record MWDG01000122.1, on the reverse strand, counting down.
GGCTAACAACGCAATGGCCAATGCTTACTTCTACCAGGTTCGCGGTGGTGTCCGTCCGATTGACAAGATCGACATTATGGCGTCCGTTTCTTACGCGCACGCGGTTGTTAAACCGACCCAGGCTTGGCTTTACAACAGCTATGGCTGGGAAGTGGATTTGACCGGAACTTACAAGATCACCAATAACCTGTCCTATATGCTGGGCCTGGGTTATTTGTTCACGGGTGATTATTTCAAGGGCGAGAACATCTACAATGATGTGCAGAACGATTTTCTGGTTATCAACAAGCTGACACTGACTTTCTAGGCCGTCAGGCTGTAGACTGTTAGTCTTTTAGGATTACAATGAAGAGGCCCGGCAGGGAAACCTGCCGGGTTTTTTTATCATATGGCGACTGCTCATTGGCACAGTTAAAAATTTTTATCAGACAATAACATTTTCTCTTTTGACGAATCCCGTCCGGATATGATAAAAGGTGCAAAACAATCAGAGCATTATCTATAATTTATATCAGTATGATAAGGAGAGAATAATGAAAAGATTCGGGATTCTTTTTTGTTTGCTGACGCTTACTCTGCTCTTCAGTGCAACGGCCCGGGCCGTTGATGTAAAAGTAGGCGGCGAATTTTTTGCAGGTGGAATGTATCTGGATAAATCAACGCTAAAGAAAGATACAGCAGCCGATGGGCCGTCCACGGCTTTCTATTTTCAGCGTCTGCGTGTCAATGCAGGTTTGATCGTTGTCCCCGGCCTGTCTCTGATCACCCGTTTTGATGTCATGGAAAGAGCGTGGGGAGCATCAAGATCGATTCCGGCAACCGCACTCGATACCATGTCGGCAGGCACAAGGGCCGAAAATGAAAACATCGCCTTTGACTGGCTATTCGTCATGTATGATTCACCCGTTGGACGATGGAGGGTGGGTTACATGACCGATGGCGCATGGGGCACCGTGTTTATGGATACTTCCATGCCCCGGGGGAAAATTGCCTGGAGTTATCATGCGCCCAACTGGATGTACACCATCCAGGTTGTCAAAATGGCTGAAAACAGCCGTACGGCTGTTAATCCTGCAACCGCTTCTGACCTCGACGGCGACAAATACTGCATGGCCTTCCGCTATAACTGGAAAAACGTTGAAGCCGGCATTCTGCTCGGCCTGGGAAGGGATGCCATCAAAAGACCGGGTATGGCGCCTGACAATGGCTATCGTGCGCTTTATAATAACTTCATGCCTTACTTCAAAGCTCAGATCGGACCTGTAAAATTACAGTCGGAAGTGGTTTACTTTATGGGAAAGCTCAGGGATTATGAAGAAGACGCCCTGGGCCGGGATGTACAGCTTTCCACCCTGACCGCGTGGCTGGACGCGCAGGCGGACCTGGGAAGATTTTATATGGGGGGAACGTTTGCCTATACTTCAGGGGATGATCCCGGAACGACGGAGAAAGCCGAAGGGGATGTGATTCGCAACAATGGCGGGCGCGACTGGAATCCCTGCCTCATTATGTGGAATCAGGACCTCAACTACTGGGTGGGTACCGTTGCCGGTCACAATGCAGCTGCACAGGCGGGGCCGATGTACAATGCGTGGTTCTTTCAGATCAGGGGAGGCGTGAAGCCCATCGACAAACTGGATATTATGGCATCTGTTTCGTACGCCAATGCTGACAAGAAACCAACCGCAAACTGGATTTATAATGATTACGGGTATGAAGTCGATTTAACGGCAACGTACAATATTACCAACAATCTGTCCTACATGCTGGGCGCAGGTTATCTCTTCACTGGAAAGTACTACAGGGGCGAATCGGACAGCAATTCCGTGTCCAATGATTTCCTTGTGCTCAATAAACTGACGCTGACGTTTTAGGAAAAAGGAAAAAGGCTAAAGGCTCAAGGAACAAGGATCAAGGTTCAAGGCGAAAGATAAAGCTCCGCAATGTCCTCCGCCGGCGGAGGTGGCGTGAAACGCCGGAGGTGGTTGTTTATTTCGCCGGCGGTAAAAGATCAAAGTCCATGGTTGAAAGCAAGGTGCCGGTGGGTTTAACCTGCCGGGCCTTGCTTTTTTATGATTCATGAACCCTTAATCTTCTCCCTTCATTTTTCTTCATGCCGAGACCGGGTTGAAAAATCCGGACCGGCAATATCTGCTCATAGACGGGTTCATGACCAACTGATGATTGAAATTGATATTTGGGGTATAATATTGTAAACATGTCATCATGAAAAAATCAGATTTGCCTTCCAGATCCTATGCCGGGATGGCATTGATTGCCGATCCGATCCATTCGTATGCCTTCTTTACGGTACCACTGGAAAACGGCCCCGCGGAAAAGACGGAAAAGGACATTATCGATTCCCCCTGGATGCAGAGGCTTCGCCGCATTTATCAGCTGCAAAGCGCGCGATGGGTGTACCCTGCGGCCGAACATACCCGCTTTCAGCATTCCCTGGGAACTATGCATGTGGCGGGTGAGTTTGCCCGCCACCTTTATCCAAGCCTCAAAGACACCTGCAAGGATGTGCCGTCGAGCAATTATGTGGAAGAATTGCTGCGCCTGGCGGGACTGCTCCACGATGTCGGCCATGGCCCGTTCGGGCATTTTTTTGATGAACATTACCTGGGCCGCTGGGGGCTGACCCATGAAGATATTGGCCGGCGGATCATCGTCAGGAAGCTGGGTGCGGTGATTGCTCGGATTTCCCGGGGCCCTTCCGGAGCATTTGCCCGGGGCGAGAAGATGGATCCGCGGCAGGTCGCTTATCTCATCAAGATGCCCGGCGGGTATGATGAAGATCGGCAGCAGCCCCGCTGGCTTGTCTGGCTCCGGCAGCTTTTCTCCGGCATTTATACGGTGGACAATCTCGACTACGTTCAGCGGGATGCATACATGACAGGCTTTTCCCTGGATATGGTCGACATGCCGCGCCTGCGCTACTACACTTTTTTTACCAAAGACGGCCTTGCTCTGCATCAATCTGGCATTTCGGCCCTCAGGCGTTTTCTCAATGCGCGGCTCAATTTGTACAGCAATGTTTACTTCCATCGTACCACGCGCGCACTTGATCTGCACCTTCAGGAAATTTTTTCCGAAACTCTCCGCCAGATGTATCCGGGCAATCCGATGGAGAATCTTGATGCCTATCTGCTCTGCGATGAGTGGTCCCTTTTTAGTGAAGTGCAGCAATGGCTTTCCCATGGGAACTCGCAGAAAAGAAAGCTCGCGCAGGAATGGCAAAAAATCTACGCCCGTCAACTGAAATGGAAAATGTCTTTTGCCGCGGAAATTTCCGTTGATCAGATTCAGCGGGGAACGGAATTCCCCGGTGCTGAGAACTACGAGGTGAAAGTCAGAAGCTGTCTGCCTGCAAAGCTCAGAAAGCTGCCGTTTCGGGTGGATGTGGCCACCCAGGATCCGCGACCCCTCAATCCGATTGCCGAACCGGGCAAGCAAATCAACATATTTAACCCGGTGACCGGTATGACGTCGCCCGAACCGCTGGGTGAAATTTACCGTTTTATTCCCGCTCGTGTCAGACATTTCCGTGTCTTTGCGCTCAACCACGACCATGATGAAGAACTGGCGGCGGCAGCGGAAGCAGCGCTGGGCAATATTGAAAAAACCATACCGACAAACGTGTGATATGGCAGATTTATCCGAAACAACAGATTTGACCTTGTTTGTTCGTACGTCCGGCGAAGAGATCGCGCCGTGGAACCGCCAACGCATTGTGGATGCGCTTTTACGGGAGGCGGACATTGATTATCTGCTGGCGGCCGAAATCTCCAGGGATGTCGAACAGCAGATTGCGGCATCAGGCATCGGTCTTTTAACGACGCCGCTGATTCGCGAGCTGGTTAACGCGAGGCTGATTGAAAAAGGCCTGGAAAAGGAAAGACGGCTGCATGGCCGCCTGGGATTCCCGCTCTATGATGTCCGCCGCCTGATCCTGCATCAGAACAAGGAAAACGCCAATACGCCTCATTCTCCCGAAGGCACGAACCTGCTTTTTGCCGAGGGGATTAAAAGAGAATTTTCGCTCTATGATGTTTTTTCCATCGATGTGGGCGCCAGGCACACGGCGGGTGATTTCCACATTCACGGACTGGGTTATATCGACCGTCCCTACAGCTGCTGCCAGTCTCTGGAGTACCTGAAACTTTTCGGCCTGAAACTGCCGCACGCGCTCAATTCCGCCAAACCCGCCAAACATGCCGAGGTGCTTCTGGCGCACATGGTGCGGTTCAGTGCCATCCTGCAGGGGCATTATACCGGCACCATCAGCTGGGACGTGGTGAATATTTCTTTTGCGCCTTACTTGTGCCAAAAAAGCGACAAGGAAGTCCGGCAGTTTGCCCAGATGCTGGTTTATGAATTTTCACAACTGGCCGCCACGCGCGGTGGGCAGGCTCTCTACACCGATATTCATCTGTATTACGATATGCCGGATGCGTGGGCAGAACTTCCCGCCATCGGGCCCGAGGGACTTCACACCGGTAAAACCTATCGCGAATATGCTTCCGAAGCGCGGCGTTTTACCCGGGCAATCTTTGAAGTCTTCAAAAAAGGGGATGCGGCAGGCAAACCTTTTATTTTACCCCGTCCGCTTCTGCACATCACCGAAGGATTTTGGGGTGAGCCCGGAGCCGATGAAATGCTGAATCTGGCGTGCGATGTGGCGGGCTGCCAGGGCAATACCTGTTTTGTCTTTGAACGCCCGGACGAGGCCCTGACCACCGGTTGTTTCAACAATGTTTTTATGAAAGACGCGTCCGCCAGAGGAGAGCGGGATAAGCCATGGTTGATGCGTCAGGCGGCCATCCAGAGCGTGACCCTGAATTTGCCCCGTCTGGGCTATAAGGCGGAAGGTCATGAAACAAAATTGTTTGAACAATTGAAAAAAATGATGGCTACCGCGGTTCAGG
>MWDG01000121.1 GCA_002070455.1 Deltaproteobacteria bacterium ADurb.Bin151 | reverse complement strand
TCACCTCCATCCAGGTAACTTAGCAACCGGACAGTTTATGTGCTACAAAACCGGACAAATCATTTGCTTCTTACATCGATGTTCATCGATGCTTGACCTGAAAGGATATTGTGTATATCACTACTGTCCGGAATAGTTAGCACATAAAATTTGTAATAGCTTAACATTTTTCATGAAAGATACCATTTATGTTTGTCCTCGACTTGAAAATGCATAGCGGAATTTGTAAACCTTCCCAAAGAATATTTCCGGGAAGGAGTGCTCATGTATACAGGCCCGCTTGTATTTACCCAAGTCATGGACTTCATGCCGTTGAAAACCTTTCAGCGTTACGTGGACAAGTACCAAGGCAACTTCAGTGTCAAGAACTTCACCTGCCTGGACCAGTTCCGCATTATGGCTTTCGCACAACTGACTTATCGGGAGAGCCTGCGGGACATCGAAGCCTGCCTCCGGGCCCAGAGCAACAAACTCTATCACATGGGCATCCGCAGCAAGGTTTCCCGCAGCACCTTGGCGGAAGCGAACGAGATGCGGGACTGGCGCATCTACGCCGATTTTGCCCATCATCTGATCGGCATCGCCAGGAAGCTCTACCAGAAGGAACCGTTGGCAGTGGAACTTCAAAACACGGTTTACGCCCTGGATGCAACGACGATCGATCTGTGCCTGTCCATTTTTCCCTGGGCACGATTCCGGACAGCAAAGGGGGCTGTCCGACTTCATACGCTACTGGATCTGCGGGGCAATATCCCAAGCTTCATACACATCTCCGACGGAAAACTCCACGAGGTCAACGTTCTGGACATCATTCCTCTGGAAGCAGGCGCTTTCTACATCATGGATCGCGGCTACACGGATTTCTCCAGACTCTATGCGGTTACCCAAGCCTCGGCTTTCTTCGTGATCCGAGCCAAGTCCAATCTCAAGAGTCGCAGACTGTATTCCCATCCAGTGGAAAAAGCCACAGGGGTTGTGTGCGACCAATCCATCCTACTGACCGTTTTGAAGTCAGCCGGAGATTATCCCGACAAACTCCGCCGGGTGAGATATTACGACGCCGAGACCAACAAAACATTGGTGTTTCTGACCAACAACTTTCTGCTGCCCGCCATCACCATCGCACAACTTTACAAACAACGATGGCAGGTGGAGCTTTTCTTCAAATGGATCAAGCAGCACTTGCGCATCAAGAGTTTTTTCGGCACTTCGGAGAACGCCGTGAAGACCCAAATCTGGATTGCTGTTTCCGTTTATCTGATCGTGGCGATCATCAAGAAACGGTTGAATCTCCAGGAAAGTCTCTACACAATTTTACAGGTTTTGAGTATCTCCTTATTTGAAAGAGCGTCCATGTTTCAGCTACTTACATTTTATGATTACACAAGCAATATGGGCAAAAACAGTAACCAGCTGAACTTATTCACGGATTATTCCGGACAGTAATGTGTGTATATAATTAAAATAAATAAACATTATGGAAAAAACTAGCGGATTGCCGTATTCAATGACCACATCCGGTAAACATCTGCTGAAATGACCGGAAACGGGCGTGGACGGAAGTGAAACTGCCGATTCAATATCTAATCCAAAAATATGATAGAGGTTGGTCACAAAAAATCCTGATGGTTTTACCTTCTTTATATTGGAAAATGACTATCCTGTAAAAGGCAGGTTTTGAGTTCGGAGATCCGGTAAGGTCAGACGGAAAGTGATTCTGTCGATAACCTTTACAAAGTTACAAAAAAACGGAAGGATCAAAAAACGGTTTTGGTTTGTTCACCACTGTTTACAAAAATAATCGTAAGTAATAACAGCATCGTAAGGATACATAACCATCGCAATAATTGTTTAAGGTATGATATTTGCTTACGAATCTTTGCAAAAAATTAATTAAAGTCCAAGGACTTATTTGATGAAGAAGGACAAGTCTATTTGTTTTCGGGTCAGCGGAGAAGTGCATGACGGTTTGATAAGGATTTCCAGAGAAGAAAGGCGTTCATTATCGTCAACAATCGAAATCATATTATCTGATTACCTGCACAAGAGAAAATCATCCGTTGTTGAATCACGACAGGAAAAACGGCAATATCCCCGTGAATCTCTTTCCGTTCCGGCTGTCATCATCCAGGCGGATACCGAACAGGAATGTATCGTGGACATCACCGAGCTTTCCATGGGTGGTTTGAAAATATCCCTGGCCAAAGAAATGGAAGACCGATTGAGAATGGCAGGGCAGGACGCCAAATTTGAAGTTGTTTTCAACCTGCCATCAAGCAATAAACCTATTCGTTTAGCCTGTGAACCGAAAAGAATCGTAAATAACGAAAACAGCGTCCATATCGGCGCGGCGTTTATCGACACAGACAATAATAACAGCAAAGCTCTTCGTTCCTATCTCATGTAGTGCTACTTTTTATCCAAAAAACATCACCTTTGTCGAATATCTTTACAAATTTAAAAAAATGTAAAACATTTGATTATATTAATGTTTTAAAATATCGGGATTTTGCATAATTTCGACTGTGTCGGTGCGATAAGTCATGACTATCAGGGAAATTAGAAATTTATCAATTATTATCGATATGTTATAATGTTGATTGCGGGAGAATGATGTAGTTCATTGAAGGTTATCCGGCAGATAAATAATGATGCCAGAATTTTTTACAATAGGCCTGTGCTTTTTTAACGTCGGTTGTCTTTACAATTAAGAAAATCAAAGGATTTTTACTGCTCGTGGGTGAAAACGGCGCGGGGAAAACGACCCTCATCAGGCTGCTGTGCCGTTTTTACGACCCGGAAGGCGGCCATGTCATGATCGATGGCCAGGACATCCGTAAGCTCTCCACAGAATCGCTCCGACGGCAAACCACTGTTCTTTTCCAGGAGCCGGTGCGTTATCTCGACACGGTTTTCAACAACATTGCTTTTGGCGACATCGATAGCAAACCGGATCCGGCACGAATTGAAACCGCAGCAAGGGCCGCGGGTGCCGATGCTCCCATATCACGCTTTCCGGACACCTATTCGGCGGTCCTGGTCAAGTGGTTTGGCGGTGCGGAATTGAGTGGCGGTGAATGGCAGCGGCTGGCCCTTGCCAGGGCTTTCCTGCGGCAGGCCCGGCTGATCATTCTGGATGAACCGACAAGCTCCATGGACTCCTGGGCGGAAGCGGACTGGCTGGCGCGATTCCGCCAACTGGTCGCGTGCCGGACTGCTCTCATCATAACACATCGTTTCACCACGGCTATGCAGGCGGACATCATTCATGTGATGGACCGCGGTCGTGTTATCGAATCAGGGAGTCATGAAGAATTGCTGGCCGCGGGAGGGCGCTACGCGCTGTCCTGGACACAGCAGATGCGCGGCAGTGTATCGCGGGCAAAAAGCGAATGATGGATGTTGGAGCCGTCAACTCTTTGCAATATTGAAATCTTCGCATAATCATGAAAGTTTATAATCCTTGAGATAGCTCGTTCCTTTGATGACCGCTTGTGCAATGAGCAAAAGAGTCATTTCGAAACCCTACGGCAATGTCCAGGATAAACTCCACGAGAAATCTTGTTTATAAGATTGCCACGCCGCCTGAGAGGCGGCTCGCAATGACAAAATCGTGTGTCATAACCTTGCAGGTTGCGTGTTCACGCTTCGACAGGCTCAGCGACCGCAGGGACAAAGAAGGATCAAGGTACAAGGCGAAAGGATCAAGGAAAAAGGACAAAGGCAAAAAGGTTAAAGGAATTTCCTCCCCCTAACCCCCTCCAGAGGGGGACAACCTTTTATGTCCTCTGCAGGCGGAGGTGGCACGAAGTGCCGGAGGAGTTGGTAGTTGTAGGGATTGATCCCCGAGCAATCCGAAGCAGCGCGCCTGGCAAACACTTTCTACATTAAAAAGCATCCTCTCACCCCCCCAAGCCCCGATCACACTTTTTTTCTTTTATATCTCTTCCCTGTCGCTGAACGCCTGCTTTCCGGAGTAACAAGTTCCTTCTGTTTCTGCTTCTTTAAAGGATCTTTTTCCACGTAAATCTTCCTGCCGGTTTCCGGATCAATCCCTGTCCAGTACATGAGCGCGGAAAAGGTTGAGGGTAGAGGTGTATAGATCTGCACCTGTTGCGGCGTTGTTTTCAATTCACGTGATATGAAGGATTTCAGTTCCCGCATGTCATTTTCGGTGCAGCCCGGGTGTGCGGCAATAAAGTAATACGTCAGAAATTGCTTTTGCTTTGTTTCTGTGTTGACCTTTTCAAAAAGGTGTTTGAAATCAATCAATGCTTCCGGCACCGGTTTCCCCATGAGCTTAAGCGTGGATGACACGGCATGCTCCGGCGCGATTTTCAGATGCCCTGAAGTGTGATGTCTCACCAGCTCCCGCAGATAGGGCAGGCCATTCTTCTTGTCCGCCAGAACCAGGTCATGACGAATACCCGAAGCGACAAATACTTTTTTGACGCCCGGAATCCGGCGAAGGGCCTCAAGCAGCCTGATCTGACGCGTGTGGTCCGGCTTCAGGGAAGAGCACGCGCGCGGGTACAGGCACCGTTTGTCCGGGCACGCACCGCGGCTTAGTTTGCGGGAACAGTCGATTCCGTACATGTTGGCCGTCGCTCCACCGACATCCACAATATATCCCTTAAAGTCCGTAAGGGCCGCAATTTTCCTTGCTTCGGCCAGAATGGATTCCTCACTGCGGCTGAGGATCGTCCTTCCTTCGTGCAGAGCGATGGAACAGAAACGGCATTCCCCGAAACAGCCCCTGTGCGTGGTCAATGAATAAGAAATGGTGTCCATGGCGCGGACTTTTCCCTTCTTTTCATAAAAAGGGTGCACCCGGCGGGAAAACTCCAGATTGTAAACCGCGTCCAGTTCGTCCCCGGTCAAGTGAGGCTGCGGCGGATGATGCACCAGGAATCGGCCGCGATGTTCCTGGTAAAACCCCTGCGCCGTAACCGGGTCGTTTTCGCCTGCAAAAATTTTGAACATCTTCACGAATGCTTTTGGATCGGCAGCAGCTTTTTCATAGGAAGGCAATTCCAGGTAGCCCCGCGGCGGATCGTTTTCGATGACACAGGTGCCGCGGATATTTTTGAGATCCTTTCCCTGGGCCAGCCTTTGAGCGATTTCAAGAACAGATCGCTCCGCCATGCCGTAAGCCAGAACATCGGCGCGGGCATCAAACAGAATGGCACGACGGATGGTGTCCGACCAGTAATCGTAATGGGCGATCCGCCGCATGCTTGCTTCCACACCGCCTAATACAATCGGTCTTGTGTTTTTAAAATAGCGCCGGATGAGATTGGCATAGGCAATGACGGCACGGTCGGGGCGGCGGTTGTTTCTGCCCCCGGGCGTCAGGTCATCTTCACGCCTTCTTTTTTTCAGGGCGGTATAATTGGCAACCATGGAGTCCATGCAGCCGCCGGTGATTCCCCAGAAAAGCCGGGGCTCACCCAGACGCTGAATGTCAATATCTCTTTCTGTATCCGGCTGCGCGATGATTCCGACGCGATACCCTGCATCGGCCAGCACACGGCCGATGACCGCCACGCCAATGTGCGGACTGTCGATATAGGCATCACCCGTCACCAGAATAACATCAGGCCGGTCCCATGAAAGTTTACTGATTTCTTCTGAAGTTGTCGGAAGAAGCATTTACAGGACACCAATCATCATCAGGCCCAGAATCAAGGCTGTGATCATGGCGATCAGCGAAATACGTCCGGACCAGCGATGTGTGGCTCGGACAGCAATTTTATTGGCGGCCTTGAAAGAATAAAACCCTAAATAAAGGGTAAAGCAGAATAAAAGAATCGCGAAAAGCCCCACCCGCTGATGAAGTCCTGAAAAGTGATTCCCGGCCGATGTTACAACATTGGCAAAAGCCATGGCCGCACCGGCGAGCCCGATGATCACCCCTGCCGTATTGATTGCCTTGTGAAGTTTCAGCCAGTTTTTCCTCTTCCGGGCAAACATGGCCACTCCGACACCCGTGATCAAACATATCACCGCGGCAATCATCAGGACCAGATGTAAAACGATCAGCATGGATTTCTCCGGATATGATTTGAGGAATTTCTGTAGTTCTTCTAAAGGGCAAGCTCCATCATCTGATACACGGCAAAGCACTCCAACTTGCTGCCCCGGTCACGGATAATTTGCCGG
>MWDG01000120.1 GCA_002070455.1 Deltaproteobacteria bacterium ADurb.Bin151 | reverse complement strand
GTACCCTATATGGAATTAACGGGAATGTGTCAAGAAATACCCTTGTAAGGATCTTTATAATAAATTCCTGTTGTCAATTTCAAATTCATGCACTATATAGCAATTAGTGTTGAAAGTTGCCAAAACAGAAAAAAATACATACAGGCACTTATAACCATAAGAGTTGTGCTTATCAAAAGGAAAGGAGACAGAGCATGAGGACATACGCTATAAAGTATGTGGAACTGGCTGAACAGCATGCAGAAAAGATGGCCAAACGCTGGGCGATGGATGTTCAGAACAATGTCCGGACAAAAAAATACAAAGAGCTGGAAGAGGAGAGGATTGTTAATCAGGGTATAAAATTTTACAGGAATTTCAGTAAAATGTTTGCTGATGACAAAATCAGTGAAGGTGCACTGAAATATTTCCGTGATTACGCTCAAGACTGTTTCAATCTGGGGATTCCCATGAGCGAAGCCGTTTACGCACTCATTCTGTTAAGAAGGCATATCTGGCTTTATGCCGAGTTTCAGACGATCTTCAGTTCCGGCATTGATCAGCGCCAGGCGCTGGATACCTTAAGCCGGACGATTTTACTTTTTGATTATGCCGCGTATGAAGTGACCAAGGAGTACAACGAATTAATAAAAAAAAATAAGGGGAAAAAGAAATAATTTCCGCTTCCCTGTTCGCTTATCATTGGAGAAAGGAGAATGATATGGTGGAGTCGATTAAGCTGTTGGATGTGCTGGAGGCCAACCTTGATGAAATAGCCGCTCACTGGGCGGCCGATGTTAAAAAAAACAAAAGAACGGCGCATTACAGGGATCTTCCTGATGAGAAACTGTTGGTTCAGGCCGTGAAATTTTACAGTCAATTGAGAAATTTACTGATTGCACCTAATCGTCTTGAGAAAGCGCAGGAATTCTTCATGCATTATGCGCGAACCTGTTATGAAAACGGGATCCCGCTGCATGAATCTATTTATGCCCTGAACATGATGCGCCGCCACATGTGGCTCTATGCTGAATTTCAGGCGATATTTATCAACGCGCTGGAACATAATCAGGCTATTGACTCCGTCATGCGCATTATGCTTTTGATTGACCATGCTGTTTTTGAAATCACCGAATACTATCAGGATCGTCTCCGGCTGGAGAACTGCAGCGCGATATAAAGAAAATCATTGATTGTATTCATGCAACGGGGCAGCATCTCCCTGCTTCCATTCGATTATAGAATTTGTTCAGGTTCAGTCCGGTCGGGTTTGTTCTAACTCGATCGGGCTGTTTTTTTTGTTTCGGGTTGTTCAAATTCCAGGATGGTTTACAGGCGTTCCGGCGCAATGCCACCGAATTGTCGAATCAAACAGGACATTGACCAGGCTGTACACACAAAAGATGAAGAGGGTGCCGCCGACCTCCGGGATTACATGAAATTTTCCGGATCTACGTCCGCCGTAATCTTCACGGCGCTTGTCTCGTGCTTTTCCATCAGCTCGCTTGCAATGGCGTGCAGAACCCGGCTATTTAGTCCCTTGAGCAGCATTTGCTGGCGATATTGTCCCCGGATCTTTGCCAGCGGGGATTCCGACGGGCCGATTATTTCCACAGCATTACCATGCTTTGCTGCAAGTTCCCTCGCTTTGCAGCCCGTTTCCCGCGCGATTTCCATGAGCGCGTCCTTTTTCGCAGAGGACAGCCGAATGCAGATGATCCGGCTGAAGGGAGGGTACTGTAAAGCTCTGCGAAACTCAATTTCATCGGAATAAAAAGACGGATAATCATGTTTTTGGGTATACTTCAGGGCGTAGTGCTGCGGATTGAAAGTCTGGATGATGACCCGGCCGCAGACTGTGCCGCGTCCGCCCCTTCCGGCAACCTGCGTAAGCATCTGGAATGTCTTTTCCGATGCACGAAAATCCGGCATGTTCAGGGACGTGTCCGCCGCGATGACACCTACAAGAGTGATAAAGGGGAAGTCATGTCCTTTGGTGATCATCTGCGTGCCAACCAGAATATCAATTTTTTTCTGTTCCAGTGCGCAGAGAATCTCTTCCTGTGAACCTTTTCGGGCGGTGGTGTCCGAATCCATCCGGCAGATCCGTGCGTTAGGGAACATCCGTTCAAGTTCTTTTTCCAGCTTCTGAGTACCGGTGCCGTAACTGAGGATTTTCCCGCTGCGGCAATTTGGGCAAAGCGGCATGGATTTCTGTGTATGGTCACAGTAGTGGCATTTAATGATCCCTTCCGCCAGATGGTTCTTGAGGGCAACAGCGCAATTGGGGCATCGGAAATTATAGCCACAGTCGGCACAGACCAGAAAGGTGTCAAATCCCCGTTTGTTGAGAAAAAGCAGGGCCTGTTCTTTGCGGGCCAGTGTTTCGGCAAGGGTCTGGATCATGGTGTCCGAAAGAATCGGTGCTTTGCCTTGGGCTTCCTTCTGTGCTTTCATATCTACAACGTCAATTCGCGGCAACGGTCTGTTTTGTACCCTTTGCGTCAATTCAAGAAAAGCATATTTGCGGGTCCTGGCATTGTAGTAAGAACGGATTCCCGGAGTGGCCGATCCGAGAACAACAACCGCTTTATGCATTTTCGCTTTTACCACGGCCAGATCCCGGGCGTGATAGCAGAGCTTGTCATCCTGCTTGTAAGAGGGATCGTGTTCTTCATCAACGATTATTAATTTCAGGTTGTCAAGCGGAGCAAAAAGGGCGGAGCGCGCGCCGATCACAAGGTTGATCTTGCCGCGTTTGATTTGGCGCCACTGATCATAGCGGATGCTGCGCGCGATACCGCTGTGAATGACGGCGATTTTGCTTTCGTCGAATCGTCCGGCAATCCGTGAAATCAACTGGGGGGTCAGGGCGATTTCCGGGACCAGATAGATGGCGGTGCCGCCGTTTTTGATCACGTCCGCAATCGCCTTGAGATACACTTCTGTTTTGCCGCTTCCGGTAACCCCGTGAAGAAGAATCGGAGAAAATGTATCCTCGCGGAGCCTGCTCAGAATCTCCGTCAGGGCAGTTTTCTGTTCATCATTTAGCGTAATGTTTGCAGGCGCTTTGCTGATGGACGAAGTCAGAGATGTTTTTCGTATGAATTCGGCGTTTCCGACAGCAAGGACCCCTTTTTCAAACAGCTTTTTGATTACAGCGCTTGAAGTTTTCGCGGATGCTATCAGATCATGTAAATCCATGGGGCCGGAGTTTTTCAGAAAATCAACAACAGCCTCCTGCCGTGCCGTCATCCGCAGGTCATCAGGCCACGTGGATTCAAGCCGTATGATTTTCTGTGTTCGGACGGCCAGGGGCTTTTTCTGTCGCTCGACCATTTGCAGAAGACCGGCCAGGTGAAGCCCGTGCACAATCGCTGCAACATTTTTAAATTCAGTGTTTTTGATCAGATTTCCAAGCGCGATTCCCTGAGGATGGGAATGAAGAAAATCCAGAAGCTTTTCCTGTGATCTGGAAAGTTCCAGACCGGCAGGTACGGGCAGGGGCAGAATCCATAGATAATCTTTTTTCTCAGATCCTGAGGGAACCAGCTCGGCCAAAGTTTTCCCCAGAGGATAGATGCAATATCTGGAAATCCAGGAAAAAAACTCGAGATCTTTATCGTCAAAAAGTGGTTCGTCATCAAGGATTTCGGTGATGGGTTTAACCTCTTCCAGATCGCAGGTGGATGTCACGGCCGTGATAAAACCGGTTCGTTTTCTGCGGCCAAAGGGGATGTAAGCCCTTTTGCCGATCATGGCTTTTGTCTTGAGATTTTCCGGTACGGCATAGGTGAAGATCTTATCGGCCGGAATATTGAGGGCGATGTTTACGTACATGAAATTTGACTAGCATCTTTAGAGAAAAAAAGAAATCTTCCTCTTTGAATGACATCATTTTAAGGTAATATAGATATGTGTATTACAGAAACGGGATAGGCTCAAATAAAAAAACGCCCCGGGAACGGGGCGTTTTACCGTACGGGAAAAATTATTCGCCTTTGAGTTTTTCAAGTTTTTCCTGTTTGGTTTTGCAGTCGATACATTCCGTGGTAACCGGTCGGGCCATCAATCTCTTTTCAGAAATCGGCCCTCCGCAGGATTCACATATTCCGTAAGTTCCATCATCAATTCTTTTAATAGCTTCCTGCATTTTCACAATAAGCTTACGCTCCCTGTCGCGGATGCGGAGCTCAAAATTCCTGTCGGCTTCCAATGACGCACGATCATTGGGATCAGGGAAGTTTTCCTTGCCGTTCGTCATTTCTGTGACCGTTTTACCCGCCTCATTCAGCAATTCGTTGATCTTCTGAATGAGCAGTTTCCGAAATGCTTCAAGCTTTTCCGGCTTCATAGTTGTCTGTTTTTCCAATGCCGCTACTCCTTCATATTTGTGATGTTGAATTATGGCTCTTATTACCTAATGGTAAAATGTTTGTAAAGGAAAAAAATTCATGAAAAAAGATGATAGAAATCATGTTTTTACATTTTGGTAAAAACCGGCGGACGATTCGATCGCCTAGATTTCGGAGCCATAGACGGAAATGATTTTTTCCACGATATTAGTGGTCGATTTTCCAACTACTTCAGGAATAATCGCCACTCGCCCGCCCCATTGGCTGATTTCATTTCGTCCGACCACCTGGTCTTCCGGCCAGTCACCCCCTTTGATCAGGAGATCCGGTTTCAGATAACAGATGAGTTCCAGTGGCGTCAATTCCGGGAATATCGTTACAAAATCAACGCACTCCAACGCGGCCAGTACTTCAGCTCTCTCTTCTTCCGGTACCAGCGGTCGTTTCTCGCCTTTAATTGAACGCACGGAAGAATCACTGTTAAGAGCCAGAACCAGTATGTCGGCCGTCTTTTTTGCTTCCTGTAAATATCGTACATGGCCAACATGCAGGATATCAAAACATCCGTTGGTAAAAGCTATTTTTGCTCCTTTGTTTCGCAGTTCATCAAGTTTGGCTTTGATAGCATCTCTCTCCAGAATTTTTTTCATGACGCTCTCCTGATGATCATTGATTGAAAAAAACAAATAAAGTCACTTGCCCGTTAAAACACTCTGGCCAGTGTCAGGACCGCTACCTTCGAGGCGCCGCTTCTGATGAGTGTCTTGGCACATTCATTCACGGTGGATCCTGTTGTATAGACATCGTCAACGAGGATCAAGTTCTTTCCCTGGATCTTCACCTTTGGTCCTGCGACGAAAGCTCCTGATATATTTTTTGCACGGTTGTTTTTGTCGAGTCCTGTTTGTATTAAAGTCAATTTACATCTTTTTAGCAAGGAAAAATCGACCCTTAAATGATGTTTTTTCCCAAGTGCACGGGACAGAATGATTGACTGATTGAAGCCCCTTTCCCTCAAGCGTTTGATATGTAAAGGAACGGGGATGATGGCATCAAAAAGATGAAAGTCCATATCTTCGAATTTAAAACCGGCCAGGAAAGTGGAAAGGGCCGATCCTGTTGTGATGTCACGTCCATACTTGAACCGGTGGATGGCATCGAGGATGATCCCATCATAGGCAACAGCGGCGCGTGCGGATGAAAACCAGGGCTTTCGTTCCAGGCAGTTTCCGCAAAGGTGATCTTCTGCGGGTGAGTCGGGAAACACGATGCCGCAGACCGGGCAGCAGCTGCCCGTTATGAATGTGATTTGCCTTAGGCAATCGGGGCAAAACACCTCATGGGCTTTACCGGAAATAACTTCAGAGCATGCAAGGCAAAGAGGAGGAAAAAGCGCTTCTGATAATTCCTCACAAAAATCATTCAGAATCAAGCCATATCCTTGGTCAGTTTTTTTATTTCTGTTGCTTTTTCGTCGATTTCCATGCGTGGCGCGTCCCACAGATCTTCCAGACCATAGAAGGAACGGGCTTCATCCTGGAAAACAGAAATGACCACGTCGTCATAGTCCAGCAGAATCCACTCTGCGTTTGATTCCCCTTCCACACCGAGCGGCCGGATGTCTTCTTTTTTCAGGTATTCCTGGATCGCAGATGAAATCGCCTGGACCTGCCGGTCGGTTGAGCCGGAACAGATCAGCATGTAGTCAGTGAAGGAAGAAATCTCTTTGACATTCAATACAACAATATTTTTTGCTTTCTTTTGCAATACGGCGTTGATGCATAAAAGCAGTCGCCGGGACGATTCATTTTTTTTAACTGCCAAATTCCCCTCCGTAAAAACAGGTTGATAGACTGTAGTCTGTTAGGCTACTGGCCTGTTTTGTTGGTAGCCTTCGGTGTTTGTGTTTAAACCTTCTAATAG
>MWDG01000119.1 GCA_002070455.1 Deltaproteobacteria bacterium ADurb.Bin151 | reverse complement strand
CAGCTTCTCTTCGCTGACAATGCCGTCCGGGGTCAACCCGCGAATGGCATAATACTCATCCCGCAACAATTGCATATCCGGTACGGAGCCGGCTCTCGCGCCGTCATTCAGAGCGGTAAGAATCTTTTTCGGCAGAACGTCATCCTTGACGGTGATGCCCAGCAGATTATTGATTCCGCGTTTCAGGGTCCAATCGCGCGCGCCGCAGACCAGCAGATCGTTAAAATCAAAATTGTAGCCGGTAATGGCGTTGAAGCCATCGCGAACCGTATCCGGTTTCACAGCGTAAAGCACATAATGGCACATAGAGAGGCTGTTACCCAGGATACCGTAATTTTCCGCATTGAAGACCATCCTGGCCTTTCCCACTGAAGTCTGGCCATCGTAGTCTTCTTTCATGTCAAAAAGCTGCGGCCACGAAACCATTCCCTGCTCCATGCCCATCGCCGCGTGCTGAAGGTGACAGGCGCCGCGGTTGGACATCATGTAGGCAAGACCCATCCCATGGTATCCGCGGGGATCATGCATGGGCAGATCGAGCCCCTTGACATGGGCAACGGAGTCCACTGCATCCGACCCGAAATGCCTGGCGGCGGAAACCGAACCGCGGGCGAGGATGTCGCCAAGGCCTTCGCGGCGTGCTATTTTGCCAAGCAGCTCCATCACGGTTTCCATGTTGCCCCACTCCAGTTTCATGCCGTCTGCCGTTTCGGCGTTGATGATTCCTTTTTCATAGAGCTCCATGGCCACGGCAATGGCCGAACCGGCGCTGATCGTATCCATGCCGTAACGGTTGCACAGTTCGTTGGCCTTGATGACGGCGGCGAGATCGCTGTTCATGATCAGCGTCCCGAAGGTGCCGCAGGTTTCATATTCCGGCCCCGGTCCTTCTTCCGTCTGATAAGGCCCGTCTTTCACGGCAACAATCCTTTTGCAGGCCACCGGACAGTTGGAGCAGGCGTGGGCTTTTGTCAGGTAATGTTCCGTAAGCGTCGGACCGCTCAGCTTGGAAGAGATTTCAGGATCTTCAGCGCTCGACCAGTTCTTAAAAGGAACATCGCCCGTCATGGTGCCAAGGTCCATAGCCGCGTCCGAACCCATCAGATGCAGAGACTCGGCAAATGCGGAATCCTTGATTTCTGCAATGGCGGCCTTGAACATCTCCTTGTACTTGACTTCATCGGCTTTTCCGGGCGCCTGGTTTCCCCGCGCGGTGATGGCCTTGAGGTTTTTGGAACCCATCACGGCGCCCAAGCCCGTGCGGCCGATATAATGCGCCCTATCGTTTGCAATGGCGGAAAATACGACCCGGTTTTCTCCGGCCGGGCCAATGGCCATCACTTTGATGTTTTTGTCGGGTGCTTTCAGTAGATCGGTTGTTTCGTAGATATCTTTGCCCCAGAGATGGTCGGCGGAAATAATTTCAGCCTGGTTGTTGGTGATCGAAAGGATGACAGGATTAGGGCTTTTCCCGGTGATGATGATGCCGTCATAGCCCGCGCGTTTCAGTTCCGGGCCAAAGTTTCCGCCGCAGGCCGCTTCGCCCCAGATGCCGGTTTGAGGGGATTTGGAAGCCATCGCAAAGCGGGAGCTGCCCGGGAAGCCGCTGCCCACCATCGGGCCGTTAATCAGCATCAGCGGATTTTCCGGTGAAAGGGGATCCGCGTGCAGATCAAACCGCTCCAGATACAGAGAAGCAGCGAGAGAACTGCCTCCAATGAACTTTTTCAAACGCGCTTCATCGATGGTAAAGTCCGAACAAACACCGGCGGTCAAGTCAACCTGTAAGAATTTGCCTGCGTAACCGTTTTGCATGATTGCCTCCGTATATTGATGTAGAAAAGATCAATTTTTACTGAACGACTTCACTGATTTCCAAAACGGTAAATTACCTCTATCAGAGATCAGAAAAAGGGTCAAGGCTGGCCTTGTTACCCGTGAAGCATTAATAAAGGGTGCATTATGCACTTTCCTGTTCCTTCACCTTTCAGCCTGCAGGAAACGGCCGAGGCCATTTCCAACCCTAACAGTCTATAGCCTAAATGGCTCTTTTAATACGCCTGCTTGTAAAGCGCGGCAACTTCGCCTGGGTCATTGACCGGCCGGGCATTGAAAATCGCCGCCGTGTCGCAGATGGCATGGAACGCGGCCATGTCCAGCATATCTTCCTTCACACCCACTTCACGCAATTGCAGGGGATGCCCCACTTTCTTCATCAGGGCTTCGACTGCATCTGCCGCGGTGAGCGCTGCAGCCCTTCCTTTCAGGCCATTTTTTGCCCCCAGGGCAAACGCCACCTGTACCAAAGCATCCGTTGCGTGATCGACATTATGCCGCATCACCTTGGGCAGGACAATTCCGCAGGCCTCGCCGTGCGGCAGGTGGAACATCGTTCCAAGCGTATGGGCCATTGCATGCGCCAGTCCAACCTGCGCAACGGTGAACGCCCAGCCTGCCAGGGTTGCCGCGATCTGCATATGGAGCCTGGCTTTTTCATTTTTCCCGTCAGCCACCACCAGAGGAAGATTTTCGGCGATCAGCCGGATGGCCTGCAAAGCCTGAGCGTCGCAAATCCGGTTGGACATGGTGCTCATCATGGCTTCAATTGCATGCGTCATGGCATCCATGGCCGAAGCCACAGTCATGCGTTTGGGGAGAGACATCGTAAAGCGAGGGTCAAGAATCGCAACGTTGGGTGTAATGAACTTGTCCACGATGAACAGTTTACGTCCGGCGCTGTGACTGGTCAGGACAGACACGCTTGTGACTTCGGAGCCGGTCCCTGATGTTGTGGGAATGGCGATATGCGGTGTCTGCGGTTGAGTCAGCGTCAGGAGGTTCAGATGATCGTTGGCTTTGCCTCCGTTTTTCAGCACAACAGAAACCGCTTTAGCTGCATCGATGACACTGCCCCCGCCCACGCTGACCAGGCAGTCGGCCTGAATCTCCCGGGCGTATGCGGTTGCCGCGTCCACCGTTTCCAGATCAGGGTCGGAAGAAATCCTGTCGTAAATTCCAGCGCAGAAATCTCCAAGCGCGCTTTTTGCCAGTTCGGCAAGCCCTGCCTGGTTAACGCCGGCATCCGTCAGAATCAGGGCTTTCCTGCAGCCCAGATCCGTCACCGCTTTCATAACGGAAGATAGGGATCCGTGACCCGCAATCACCGTTGTAGGACAGGAATAGCTGAACCCACTCAATTTTTTATTGTTGGATAAAAGATTCCAGGTCATATTGGTTTTTGCATCGGCCATGGCATTGATGTGGATACGCTTGACCTGAGTATAGCCGTGCAGGCACTCCATGCCGAAATCCCTTCCAAGGCCGGATTGCTTGTACCCGCCGAAGGGGCAGAAATCGGCGAAAATATGGTAATTGTTAATCCACATAGTTCCCGTTCGGACCGCCCGGGCGATGCGCTCGGCACGGGTCGTGTTGGCGGAGAAGACACCGCCAGCCAGACCGTAAAGAGAATCATTGGCAATGACAACGGCCTCGTCATCACTTTCATATTTGATTACCGAAACAACCGGTCCGAATATTTCTTCCTGAGCGATGCGCATGCTGTTTTTGACATTAGCGAAGATCGTCGGTTTATAATAGAAGCCGCCTTCCAATCCCGGAATTTCGGCTCGCGTGCCGCCGGTAATCAACTGGGCGCCTTCTTCCCTGCCGATTTTGACGTAGCTTTCGACCGTAGCGAGCTGCTCACGGTTCACCAGCGGTCCAAGATGAGAGTTCGGATCAAGCTGATAACCGATGCGCATGGCCTCCGCACGTTTTTTCATCTTTTCGACAAATTCATCATACATTTTTGTGTGAACCAGAACGCGGGTGCCGGACGAGCAGACCTGTCCCTGGTGAAAGAAGGTTCCAAAACACGCCCCTTCCACGGCCAGATCGATGTCCGCGTCATCCAGGATGATATTGGCTGACTTGCCACCCAGCTCCAGAGTGACTTTCTTCACCGTGTCGGCCGCCATTTTCATGATATCGCGTCCCACTTCCGTCGAGCCGGTGAGAGATATTTTATCAACGTCTTTATGCGTGCAGAGCACACGGCCAAGCTCGCCACCCGGGCCGGGGAGAACGTTGAGAACCCCGTCGGGAATGCCGGCATCTCTGGCCGCTTCTGCCAGGATCATTGCGGAAAGCGGTGTGACCGAGGCGGGTTTTAAGACGATGGTGTTGCCCATAATCAGAGCAGGAGCGACTTTCCAGATGGCGATATAAAGAGGGAAGTTCCAGGGAACAATGCCCACGCAGACACCAAGCGGTTCTCTGCGAATATAATCGCGGCCGGGAGCAAAGACATTGCCGGAAGCCGGGATCTCTTCCTGCCACGGAAACTGTTTTACGGAAGCAAGGCTTAAGTTGCGCAAAAAGGAGATACTCAGAAGAGGCCAGTATTTTGTCAAATTAATGATCTGTCCGGAATTCATACTTTCCGTGACTGCAAACCTCAGGCCCTGCCGTGCGATCTGATCGGCGAAATTCTGCATTCGGGTCATCCGCTCTTCAGGCGAAAACCCGCTCCACACTCCGCTGTCAAAAGCTTTTCGTGCAGCGGAGATCGCGGCTTCGGCATCCGCCGTGCCTGCCCGTGCGACAGTGGCAATAGGTGCACCGGTGCCCGGATCGAATGTCTCAAAAGACTTTCCACTTGCCGCATCAACAAATTTACCGTCGATGAATAATTTGTAATGCTCCATGAGGCATCTCCTCCGGGTAAAGTATTTATATAAAATCTTTCACTCCATATACATCCGGTTTTTGATGTATATGTTCCTGTAAAATGACTGTCAATGAAAAGTAGTATTTTACTAAAAATATCGTTTTATGGTAAAACAACATCATGTTCCCGTTGTTTGTGGAAAGAAACGGGAACATGATGTTAAAGAATTATTAGGTGAATTATATCGAAGGGATTAATCTTATGAATGCAAAAGAAAAAGCACTCAGCGCCCTTATGGCTGCCTTTCCCTCTTCTGAAACATGGATTGCGTTTTGCCAAAACAAGGAAAATTCCCTTATCATTGACACCATGGTTCATTACGCGGCGCGCTGCGGTCTGATCAAGAGTCCCGAACCGGAAAAGTTCGAGATGCTTCTTCGGCAGAATTTCCGGCCCTCGGTTTTCAAGCCACCACGCCACATGGAGCTGGAAGAACTGCTGGAGAAAAAGGAGGACCTTTTAAAAATTCATTTATCTCTGCGGGCGCTGACCGCGCGCATCAATTTGCTTCTGGCGGAAAAGCAAATTGCCCTGCCCAAGGTGACCAATTCCATGCTGACCCGCTTAAAAAAAGAACCGGTTGATACCACCTATAAGCAAAATGTATTAAGAAGCCTGGCTTTCTGGCTGGGGCATGAGCGTCCGGAAATTGCTCTCAGCTGGAATTACGATACGCTGCTGTCCATATGCCGGGAGGGACGGCAGACCGAAAATTTTCGGGAGGGAGCGCGCATTGGTTTTGCCCTTTACAGCAGGGGGGACGTCATTGACCATGAAATTCTGGGCTGGCTGAAGAAAACCGTTAAATCTTATATCGACCAGTCCATCGTTCATTTCTCCTATGGCCGGTGGGGCAAGGTGAGGGCGCACGATATTACCACTCTTTATGTCGATTTTCCGAAGGAAACTCATTCAAACAACCTGATTCACTACCAGCAGTGCCTGCGAAGCGCCACATCGCTTGCACACCAGATGGCCATCCGCTGGGCGCTGTCTCCCTATTCCACCAAGAACCGGTTTCTCTCCATTGCAATTGTTGTGGGAGAATATGCGAGTATCGACAATCATCTGCTGCCGCTTTTAAACGCCAAACTTCCCGACGATCCGGTGATCCGTATATCCGACATGGCCCGCCAGTGTGTTCTGATCAACGACATCCGGGTGGTGCTGTGCCCCGAACCCACGGAAACAACGCTTTTCAACGGCGAGTCCTTTACCATCTGGTGGATCGAAGCCTTCTGGAGCACCCTGTATTTTGATTTCGTCTCCGAGCTGCTGGCCGATCCGATCCTGCAGAATCAACCGACTGCCATTGAAAAACTCAACCGGCTGCTCTGGCGGCTTCCGGACCAGGACGACAAAGATGATGCTGAAGATGAGGCCAATGCCGTGACCGCCTTTTTCAAGTTTCCCCAGAATTCCCTTTTAGGACTTGAAATTGCCAAGACGCTTTATTACCGGCGGCGATTCAATGAGGCACTGGAAATCCTGCGGGTTGTTTTATCCATCAATCCGACCGATCTGATCGC
>MWDG01000118.1 GCA_002070455.1 Deltaproteobacteria bacterium ADurb.Bin151 | reverse complement strand
ATCACGCATGGGCCTGCGCAGCTTGAGATCAAGCTGCGCTAAGATGCCCCGCGGCTTGCCGCGGGGAGTTTCACTTCAAATACAATGTAATCAATGAAATCCTGCTTCATTTGCCAATGCAGAAACTGGAGAAAATTTTATGAAGGACGTCGTCCTGAATTTTTCTGCCGGTGATCTCATCAAGAGCTTCAAGTGCCTCATGAAGTTCAAAGGCTGCAAATTCCGGTGACTGGCCAGTGCTGATACACTTGTCCGCCGCCATGAGGCGGTCAAGTGCTTTTTCCAGCGACAGTTTATGGCGAAGCTGGGTGATCATACTGTCATCGCCTGTGGTTTCACAGCTGTCGGTCAAATTCGTCAGGGCTTTTTTCAGAGCATCGAGTCCGTCACCGAATTTAGCCGAAATTTTCAACAAATGATTGTTGGAAATGGGGCCGGCCGCTCCAGGTTGGCGGAGAAGTTGGCCCGTTTCCCAGGCAGGAGGCAGATCCGATTTGTTAACGGCAATGATGATTCTGTCTATACATTTTTGATTCTCTTGCAGGATCTGCAGGTCTTCGTCGGTTAGCGGCGCACTGCCGTCAAGGACAATGACAATAACATCAGCCTCTTCCAGTTTTTCCCGGACCAGATCAATCCCTTCCTTTTCGATGGCATCCATCGGTGCGCGGATCCCCGCTGTATCTGTGAGATGAACGTTAACGCCGTCCAGCTGAATTGTTTCCGTAATCAGGTCCCGGGTGGTACCTGGAATGTTGGTGACAATTGCTTTTTTTCTGCCGATAAGACTGTTGAGCAGACTTGATTTGCCAACATTGGGTTTGCCGGTGATGGTAATCTGGATGCCTTTGGTGAATAATCTTCCCTGGCGGTAGGTTGATAAAAGACGGTTAATGCAGGCCATAGCTTCGTGAATCTGCGGCGGACAGGCCGTTGTTTCGTGCCCGGAAACGTCTTCCGTAAAATCGATGGCAGCTTCGATCCCAGCCAGAGCGTCAATTACCATAGTGCGGATGCTGTTGATTTCACGGCCAAGGGATCCTTTCATCTGGGCCAATCCTATCTTCAGGGCTTTTGATGATTGGGCGGAAATCATGGAAGCGAGTGCCTCAGCCTGTGAGAGGTCCATCCGGCCGTTGAGATAAGCCCGTTGGGAGAATTCACCCGGTCGGGCGGGACGACATCCCAGGATAATCAATTGTTCCAAAATGGTCTGCAGGATCAACGGGTTGCCATGGCAGGAAATTTCGAGTACGTCTTCACCGGTGAAAGAATGCGGTTTTCGCATCAGGGTTACGAGCACTTCATCGAGCAGGGTTGCACCGTCATCGGCAACGATATCGCCGTGATATAAATGATGACTTTGCCATGTGCAGTTTTGGTGATGAGGACGGAAAAGAAGCTGTCCCATTTCAGAAGCCATAGGACCGCTGACACGGATAATGCCCAGTCCTGCCGTGCCCAATGGTGTGGCGATGGCTGCGATAGTGTCTGTCTGGGTCATGTTTTACACATCCCCTTCAAGGAACCAGAAAGAAGATTCAGGCACAGGGCCAAACGTGATGGGCAAGAGACGACAGGATAAAATACTACGAGCTGTAAGCTATGAGCTATCAGCTGCAAGCTATGAGCTACCCACTATCCACCCTTCACTTAAAGCTATTGCCTGTTTTTCGCTTTCGGATGTCCCCCTGCGTTGCTTCTCTTGGCTGGCATGACGATGACTTTCCGGTACTCGCCCTCACCGCGGCTTTTGGTAACCAGTTCCTCGTCTTCCTGCAAGGCCAGGTGAATGATACGTCGGTCATGTGCGTTCATGTGACTGAGGGACAAAGGTTTCTGTGTTTTTTTAACTTTTTCGCGGATTCTTTCTGCCATGCCGAGCAGGGATTCTTCTCTTCTCTTACGGTACTCCTCCGAGTCCACAACAATCATTTTGCGTTGGGAGTCGGCCTTGTTGACGGCCTTGTTCAATATGTACTGAAGGGCGTCCAGATTCTGCCCGCGGCGCCCGATTAAAAGGCCGCTTTCATTGCCCGTAATGCCGAGAATGATCGTGTCATCTGTTTCAGTTGTGGTTACCTGGCATTCAAAAGTCATTTTACTCAAAATACCGGAAAGCAATTCTCCGGCTTTCAAGGCGGAAGGGGAGGTTGCCGCAATCGGTGTTGCAGATGGGGTAGCTTTTCTTTCTGTGCTTTCTCCGGAAGTTGCCGCCGCCAGGACACGGGAGACTGGCGGTGTAGGGTGTTCGGGCCTGCGCCTGTTTTCCGGTTTTGTTTCCCGCTTTTTTTCCGGTTTCTTTTCGGGATGGGTTTCTGTCTTTTCCTCCTGACGGTTTTCCGGTTTTGAAATGAACTTTTCCCTGGGTTTACTTTCGTTAAGCACGGGCGCGGACGTGGTGCTGTTCATTGAAAAATTCATGTCGAAGGAAAGCAGGGAAGCTCGGATTTTGGCTTTTTTGGCCATAAGACCCAGAAAGCCGCTGGAGCCTTCAGAAATGATTTCAATATTTAGTTTTTCCCTGGGCACGCCGAAATCACGGCAGGCTTTTTCGATTGCACCGTCAATGGTTTTTTCTTCTATTTCCAATATTTTTGAACTCATGTTGAACTCCGTTTGCAGGGGATCCTTAAGCCAGTTTTTTGTTGATATAGTATTGTTGGCCTATCTGTAATATATTATTGAACATCCAGTAGATGACCAGTCCCGACGGGAAGTTTAAAAAGAAGAAAGTAAAAATGACCGGCATGAGCAGCATCACTTTCTGCTGCATCGGGTCGCCCATGGCGGGAGTCATTTTCTGTGATATGAATTGAGTGGCGCCCATAATGACCGGGGTAATGTAATAAGGATCTTTGGCTGACAGGTCCTGAATCCAGAAGAAAAATGGTGAGTGGCGCAGCTCGATCGAATACATCAGCGCCTTATACAACCCGAAGAAAACGGGAATCTGAATCAGTACGGGCAGACAGCCGGAAAACGGATTGACCTTATGCTCTCGGTACAGGGCCATGGTTTCCTGTCCGATTTTGGTCTGATCATTTTTATATTTTACCTTCAAGGCCTCGATTTTCGGCTGCAGTTTCTTCATTTCATTCATGGACTTGTAACTCATATTGCCCAACGGCCAGAAAATGATCTTGATGATAGTGGTCAGAATAATAATCGCAATGCCGTAATTATGAACAAAGCCGAACAGGAAGTTGAGAATATACAGAGCAGGGATCGCCAGCCATTTAAACCAGCCAAAATCGATGGCGTTCTCCAGGCCGACACCAAGTGTTCTGAGAAGATCATATTGCTTGGGACCGAGATACAGAGAATACGAAAAAGCACTGTTTTGCCCGCCGGGAATAACTTCCTTGCGGCCCTTTGTTCCAACCGAGACCATGTTTGTTTCGTCGCGTGTCATGACGACGTTCGTCAAAGAAGGATTCTCCGGGATGAGTGATGCGATGAAGTATTTGCTTTCGTATGCACTCCAAAGCACATTTGGCCCCATTATGCTTTCGCCGTTGAGTTTTTTCACTTCCTGGCGTTCAATGCTGCCTCCCACGGAAACAGCCGGTCCCTCATGTCCATAGCTGTCGTCAACTTTTCCCGGATCGACATACTGGTACCAGTTGATCGTGGGGACCTGCGTGATGGGGGATGAGGTCAGATTATGCACTTTGACTTCCATCGCGATGGTGTATCCCGCCGGATCAAAGGTAAAAATCTTTTCAATTTTAACGTTGCCCTGGGATCTTGAAAAAATGAGTTGCTGCTTTGCTCTGGCATTCATTAAATCCAGCTTGCCGGTTACGGTTTCAAAAACCGCATTTGGAGAAATATCGGTGCTGGATTCTGGAAATGTCACGGCAAGCGGATAGGGCATGCCGTTTTGAACATCGACCAGTTCAACAAAGTCCTTTGTTTTGGGCTTAACAGGATCTTTACTGCCTGTAAACAACCTTTTGATCTTTGGCCAAAGGTCATCGGTGCACTTATAGCAGTCCTGATAATAATCTTTCAGCTTCAGGGATTTCAGGGCGGCGCCGCGGGTGGAGAATACAGCTGTATAATGGGGGGTATCCACCAGGATGTCACGAGGCGGTGCTTCCGGTTTGGCAGATTCTATATCCGTCGCGGTTTTCTCGGGAGCAGTTGCTTTTTCAGGGGTGGACGCAACGGTTGTCGTGTTGTCCTTTTTGATGGAGCCGACGGTCTGTTGCGGTGCCGCGGATTTTTGAGGCGGTTGCGGTTTAACAAAAAATGTCTGATACAGAAAGAGAACAGCCAGCGACAGGACGACGGCCAGAATAGTCCTTTTATCCATTCAGGATACCTCCAGTTTCAATGTTTACTTGACGGGATCGTAACCGCCGGGATGGAAGGGATGGCATCGAAGAATTCTTTTTATCCCCATGTAGCCCCCTTTCACCGGTCCGTGCAATTGAATCGCATCAATTGTGTATTGCGAACAGGATGGGTGAAAACGGCAACATGAAGCGAAAAAGAATGGTGAAATACAGGCCTGGTATAAACGAATCATCGAAATGAGGAATTTAACCAAAGCTTTTTTGAACATTTTTTATCTGCCGGCTTTCCGTGTGAAGAGTTCGGTCAATTCGCTGCATGTTTCCTGATAAGTAAGAGATGGAATATTTTTTTTGGGCATGATGACGACATCATGGCCTGCGGGAAACAAGTCTTTGTTGCGGCGGAAGAATTCCCGAATCAGTCTTTTTATCCTGTTGCGAAAAACAGCGTTGCCCGTTTTTTTTGTGACGGTGATTCCGATTCGCCTGGTTCCATTCGGGTTGCCGCATATGATCATGGTAAAGAATTGAGAACTTCTTCTGCCCCCCTGTTTGTAAATAATCTGATAGCTGCTTTTATTCGTGACCTTTTCCGCTCTTCGGAAAGATTGTGCTTTCATGCATAAAAAACCCGCCATCCGTGAGACATGATAACATTTACTTATACGGTTAAGCGTTTTCTGCCCTTGGCTCTGCGGCGGCTCAAAACCTGCCTTCCGTTTTTCGTAGCCATGCGGACAAGAAATCCATGGGATCTTTTTCTTTTGGTATTGGATTTGTTGGTCAAAGTCTTTTTCATAATTAAACCTCTAAAAGTAATGAAATCGAACATAAATCATAGTCATATTTGTTTGTCAAGGTTAAAGTAGTAAAGTATTTTCCCTTTGAAATAAGCTTCTATAGGTTGCCAGGCGGGATTGCCGGTTAAAAAGGATGACAGTATCTTTGTGTATCTTTTGATCAGGTTTGGCTTGCTCCGGAATTAATGGAAGACCGGTTCCTTCCAGTGGGTGTTCCTTGACAATTGCAGGACAATTGCTAATCTTAATGTATGATAACGGTAAATGGATCGCTGATCTGTTTTGATGCGGGATTCTTTTGAATACTTGTAAAATTATTGGTGACGCTTTGTAAGTATTTATTATGGCTTGATAAATAATAAGACACAAAATAATTGAAAAATATTGAAAATTTCTTCTTGACAGTTTTGAGCATAGGGAGTAGAAGCTCACTTCTGTTCGTCAGAGATGTGCTTGAAGGTAGTTGATGTTTTCATCATGTTCACCGATGGTATTACTCTTGATTGTCAGATGATTTCTGGTTACTGACAGAACAAAAAATTGAAAATTAGGCTTGACAACGAAATCGTAATGATTTATATGTCAATGCTCGTTTCAAAAAGGCTCTTTGGAAATTGAATAGTGGGAAAATGAATTTGTGGGTCCTATTAATTTATTGAAATGTCAAGCGAGTTTATTCAGGAAGAGCAATCTTCCTTGAACAGGATTTTAAACTGGAGAGTTTGATCCTGGCTCAGAACTAACGCTGGCGGCGTGCCTAACACATGCAAGTCGAACGAGAAAGTTGGCTTCGGCCGATGAGTAAAGTGGCGCACGGGTGAGTAACGCGTGGATAATCTGCCCTTTAGTTTGGAATAACGTACCGAAAGGTGCGCTAATACCGGATAATACTGAATGACTACTGTCGTTTAGTCAAAGAAGGCTTCTGTTTACATGCTTTTGCTGAAGGATGAGTCCGCGTACCATTAGCTAGTTGGTAGGGTAATGGCCTACCAAGGCGACGATGGTTAGCTGGTCTGAGAGGATGATCAGCCACACTGGAACTGAGACACGGTCCAGACTCCTACGGGAGGCAGCAGTGAGGAATATTGCGCAATGGGGGCAACCCTGACGCAGCAACGCCGCGTGAGTGAGGAAGGTTTTCGGACCGTAAAGCTCTGTCGAGCGGGAAGAAATG
>MWDG01000117.1 GCA_002070455.1 Deltaproteobacteria bacterium ADurb.Bin151 | reverse complement strand
TTCGTTGGAGCAGATGTTGGACGTGGCCTTCTCCCGGCGGATATGCTGCTCGCGGGTCTGCAGCGTCAGGACAAATCCTCTCTTCCCGTTTTTATCGACGGTTGCACCAGCCAGCCTTCCGGGGATACGGCGCATATACTTTTCGCGCGCCGCGAAGATTCCCAGGTATGGACCTCCGTAATTGACCGGATTGCCGAAGCTCTGACCTTCTCCGACCACGAAATCCGCGCCGCAGGCGCCCGCGGGTTTTAAAATGCCCAGGGAGGTGCCCTCGGTAAACACGGCAATCAGCAGAGCGCCGCTTTTGTGTGCCGCGTCCGCGATGGGTTCGATGTCTTCAATGCATCCGAAAAAATTGGGGCTCTGCACCATAACGGCGGCAACGCTTTCATCAATCGCGCTTTGCAGACCGGATAAATCCAACTGGCCCGAATCCGTATAGGGAGCCTCGGCGATTGTATAGCCGTTCGCCCAGCAATAGGTCTTGAGAACCTGACGGTATTGAGGATGGACAGAACGGGCAACCACAATTTTTGAACGGTTGGACATCTTGGCAGACAGCACAGCCGCTTCCGCCGAAGACGAGGCTCCGTCATACATGGAGGCGTTGGCAATCTCCGTTCCTGTCAGACGGGCGATCATGGTCTGGTATTCGTAGATTGCCTGCAGAATGCCCTGACTGATTTCCGCCTGATAAGGGGTATAGGCAGTGTAGAATTCGGCCCGTCCCACAATGTGTCCGACAACCGCCGGAATGAAATGCGCATAAGCTCCCGCACCGGTAAGCGTTAAACGGGGTATCCTGTTTTTCCCGCTGATCGCCTGCATCATCCCGAATACTTCCTGCTCGGACAGAGAAGCCGGCACATCGGGTATCCGGTGCAAACGGAATTTTTCCGGAATATCGGCAAACAGCTCTTCTATGCTTTTCACGCCGATTGCCGCCTGCATTTGATTGATATCGTCAGAGGTGTGCGGGCAATAATCCATGTCTTCTAGTGTTTCTCCTCCTGGATCAATCTGTCATAGTCGGCGGCGCTAAGCAGAGATGTCATTTCGTTCGGGTTTTCCAGCTTCAATTTCGCGATCCAACCCTCTCCAAAGGCATCCCGGTTGATGAGTTCGGGTGTTTCTTCGAGCGCTTGATTGACAGCAATCACTTCACCGCTGACCGGCGCGTAAACATCAGACACAGATTTGACGGATTCGACCACGGCGACCGGTTCTCCCTGCGCAACTTTCTTCCCGACAGCGGGAAGCTCCACAAACACGATATCCGTGAGCATTTCCTGGGCGTAATCCGTAATGCCGATCATGGCCGTGCCGTCGCCGTTGTTTTTGATCCATTCATGATCTTTGGAATACAATCTGTCTGCGGGGCTTGTTTTGGACATGTCAAATCTCCTTGGAAAAATTATTTTATCTTTTATAGAAAAAGTCCGGCATTCACCGGGCTCTGAACCTTTGATTTATTGATTGCGCGTGATTTCACGCGGTTTATTTTATTTCGGCCTTTTATAAAAAGGAAGCTTGACCACTCTGGCCGCACTTTCCGTGTTACGAATGACGACGGATACTTCCGTATCGGGTGCGGTAAATTCTGTGTCGATGAATGCAAGAGCAACCGCCTTATTCAATGTCGGCGCAAAGGTGCCGGATGTCACCATGCCGATTTCTTTGTCGCCGCTTTTGACAGCATAGCCGTGCCGCGCGATGCCGCGCCCGGTCATTTCCAGGCCGGCAATTTTTTTTGCAATACCACGGTCCCGGAGAGAAACGAGTCCGGTTTTACCGGCAAAATCCTTGTCCCAATCCACCAGCCAGCCGTAAGGAACTTCCAGGGGGCTCATGTCCTGGGTCATATCCTGGCCGTTGAGCATCATGCCGGCTTCCAGGCGCAAGGTGTCCCGGGCACCCAGACCGGCCGGTTTCATGCCGGAAGTCCGGCCTGCGCCTATCATGGCGTCCCAGATCAGGCTGATTTTCTCGGCCGCGGCATAAATCTCAAAACCGTCTTCGCCGGTATAGCCGCTCCGGGAAATGATTGCCGGAATCCCCGCCACCGGTGATTCGACAAAATGATAAAAACGAATGCTCTTTAAATCAGCATCTGCAAGGATCTGCAAAATTTCTTCAGCGCGGGGTCCCTGCAAATCCAGCTTGCCGGTTTTCCCACTGATATCTTCCATCCGGCAATTAAACTTTTTCTGATCCAGGATTGCCTGTATCCTTTGGAAATCCGCCTCTTGGGTGGTCGCATTAGTCACCAGCATGAAGAAATCATCCGCCATTTTATAAACGGTCAGATCATCGATGATGCCTCCCCGGTCGTTGAGCAGGGCGGAAAGTTTGACCTGGCCGGTTTTTTGCCCCGAAAGATCACGGGTCAGGGCGAACTGGAGAAGATCGGCGGCCTGCGGCCCCCTGACTTCGATTTCTCCCATATGGCAAATATCAAAAAGGGCGGAGGCAGTTCGGGTTGCCTTATGCTCCTCGATCACATTCGTGTATTGAACGGGCATGGCCCATCCGCCAAAGTCAATGATTTTAGCCCCCAGGGCAGCATGTTTTTCGTATAAAGGGGTTTTTTTCATGAATAATATTGTGTTCCTGAATAAAAAATGGTCTATTTAAAAAGCTTTTCAATCAGCGCCTGCTTGTTTTTCGGGTAATAAAGATTGCCCTCATAATCCACGATGAGTTTCCCGTCGAGATGATCGATCTCATGCTGCACAACACGGGCGGTGTAGTCCAGATAACGCTTGCTGATTTTTTCACCTTTTTCGTTGAGTGCACGAACTTTGATTTCGGGAAAGCGGCTGACTTCAATTTGAATATCCGGACAGGACAGGCACCCCTCCGCCGCAGTCGCTTTTTCGCCCCGCGCCTGGGTGATGCGGGGATTCACCAGCACATCGTAGTCATCCAGACTCATCTTTTTCTTCTTGTTTTCCACGGTTTTATTCCGGAATATGATCACCCTTTTGTTGATGCCGATTTGCGGCGCCGCAAGCCCGGATGCGTCATCACGGCAGGTGAACGAATCCACCAGCGCCTGAATTTCCTTTTTTGCTTCCTGATCCAGCGGCGTTTTGAATTCAACCGATTTTTTTCTCAGAACCGAGGTGTCAGATTCGTTGACACCTTCATCATTCCAAAGGGTTAAGACTCTTTTGGGGGCCATGTTGTTCACCGGTTTGCCAAATTTTCTCTGGCCTATAACATCTATCGATTCTTATTTCAAGCAAACGAAGCTTGCATATTGGCTTCATCTTTTGTTAAACAGTAAAACCTTTGTTTTATTATGAAGAAAGATTAGGGATTGAACCGTGATTAATCAAATTGTTACCCTGGCTGCAAAGCGTCAATTTGCCCGTGCATTGAAATTTGAAGGCGGGGCCATTCCGGATTTACCCCCCTGTGATGATGCTGTGTCGCGGCTGCTTTACCTTCACATCCCCTTCTGCGAGGAACTTTGCCCGTATTGTTCCTTTCACCGTGTTCGCCTGGATGAAAACCTGGCCATTAAATATCATGCCGCCCTGCGCCGCGAAATGGCTCTGTACCGGCAAAAAGGCTACCGTTTTTCAGGAATTTATGTTGGCGGCGGCACACCGACCGTGCTCATTGACGAGCTGGCCCGTACCCTGCAGCTGGCCCGGGAGTTGTTTCCCGTTAAGTCCATCTCGGCGGAAACGAACCCGAACCACCTGACAGACGCCAATATCAGCATCCTGAAGCAGGCAGGCGTCAACCGCCTTTCCGTTGGAGTCCAGACCTTTGACGATAATCTGCTCAAGAAAACAGCCCGTTATGATAAATACGGCTCCGGCGAAGAAATTGCCGACCGTCTCAGCAGATTCATGGGGCGCTTTGATACCCTCAATGCCGACATGATTTTTAACTTTCCCGAGCAGACCGAAGCAATGCTCGAGGCCGATCTGGCCACATTACTGAAACTCCGGATGCAGCAAATCACCTATTATCCCCTGATGGTTTCAACGATGACGCAGCGCCTGATGCAGGAAACGCTGGGAGAAGTGAATTTCAGCCGCGAGAAAAGTCTTTTCAAACAGATCATCAGAAAACTGGAGCCGTTTTATGACGCCTCTTCGGCCTGGTGCTTCTCCAGGAAAAAGGCTGCTGAATCACTGATCGACGAATACGTCGTTGACTTTGAGGAGTACGCCGGCCTCGGAAGCGGCGCCATCGGTTTTCTAAACGGGGTGTGCTATGCAAATACCTTTGACATCCGGCACTACATCGGCAGCCTGGAACAAAACAACCTGCCTCTTCAGGCCGCCCGTAAGTTCGATCTCCCCGACCAAATGCGCTATGATTTCCTGATGAAACTGTTCAGCACAAAAATGAACGTCAATGACCTTGAAAAAAAATATGCGGGCCGATATTTTAAAACCCTGTGGAAGGAAATGGCCGCCTTCACCCTGGCCGGTTCGTTCCGCTACTTTTCGCCCAGTCTGTATTTGACGCCTGGCGGCCGCTACCTGTGGGTGGTCATGATGAGGGAATTTTTCATCGCGGTCAATAATTTCCGTGATTACTGCCGCAAAGAGGCCGGCCTGATCTGACAGGAAAAAGAACGGAGAAAATAATGGATGAGAAAAGAAAAAGCATGCTGAAAAGCCTGCCCAAAATTGACGAAATCATCGGGCTTCTTGAAAAACAGGGCATCTACGAGAAAGCTTCGCGTGAGATTGTCCTGGAGGTCTGCCGGAGCGTTGTGCAGAAAATGCGGGATGACATTTTGACCGCGCCGGACAAAAAATTGCCTGCCGTGACCACCGATTCGGCAGGCGCGGCCCGATACGTTTTAAACCAGATCAACAACCTGTATGCTTACCGGCTGAAAAGGCTGGTCAACGCGACTGGTGTAATTTTACATACCAATCTTGGCCGTGCACCCCTGTGCCACGAAGCCCTGGAGAGAATCCTGGAAGTCGGACGAGGATATTCCAACCTGGAGTTTAATCTGGAGCGGGGCGAACGTGGCCTGCGCTATGATCACGTAAGCCGTCTGCTGTGCGCGCTCACCGGCGCGGAAGACGCTCTCATTGTCAACAACAACGCAGCGGCCGTACTGCTGGTCCTCAATACCCTGGCACAACACAAAGAGGCAATTGTTTCGCGCGGAGAATTGATTGAAATCGGCGGCGAGTTTCGGATTCCCGATGTCATGACGAAGAGCAATTCCATTCTGCGGGAAGTGGGAACAACCAACCGGACCAGGCTTTCCGACTATGAAAAAGCCATCAGCCCCGATACCGGGGTCATCCTGAAAGTCCATACCAGCAATTACCGGATTGTCGGTTTTACCGAGGAGGCGGAACTGACCCGCCTGGTGGCACTGGGAAAGCAGCACGGCATTCCTGTTTTTGATGATCTGGGTAGCGGCTGCCTGGTCAATCTTTCCGATCATGGCCTGCAGCATGAACCAACGGTTCGGGAGGTGCTGGCGACAGATGTTGACGTGGTATCCTTCAGCGGCGACAAGCTGCTGGGCGGTCCACAGGCGGGCATTATCGTCGGCAAAAAGGATATCGTTCAAAAAATCAAAAAAAATCCGCTCAACCGCGCGCTGCGGATTGACAAGTTCACGCTTGCCGCCCTGGAGGCAACCCTGATGCACTACCTCACACCGGAAAAAGCCGCTTCATCTCTGCGCGCCCTCAAGGCCCTCACCGAAGGGCAGGGCGAAGTCAGAAAACGTGCGCGCAAACTGATGAACAAACTCAATAAAGCTAATATCCCCCACCTGACATATGAAATTCGTGAAGATGTGGCAGCAGCCGGCGGCGGGTCGCTGCCCACGCAGGACATCCCCACCGTCGTTTTGGCCGTCAGACATAAAAAGCTGTCGGCAAACCGGATGGAGGCCATGCTTCGTAAGACCCCAGTTCCGGTTATCGTCCGTGTGAATGAGAACGAAATTCTCATCGACTTGCGTACCGTGTCCGAAGATGAATTCGGGTTTATAGAGGACGGACTGCGACAAATATCGGACCAATAATCGGGTTTCCCCTTTTTTAAAGAGGGGCCGGGGGAGATTTTTCCGCCGGAGTTGCCATTCGGGATGGGCCGGACAGGTTTCTCATGTCACTGAACAACTGGTTCAATCGGTGACGATTGAACCAGTTGCGATCCGAACGCAGCACGGGTCTCATGTGACCCTAAGGGTCATCAGATCCGCTGATCGTGCTAAATGGGAATTGCGCAGCCGAAGAAACCATATCATTTGTTATAATCATCTGTTAGTAGCAAATAGAAAAGTCCTATTTTGTAGCACATGATATGTCCGCTTTTAACGATGTTTAAGGAAAGGG
>MWDG01000116.1 GCA_002070455.1 Deltaproteobacteria bacterium ADurb.Bin151 | reverse complement strand
TCCACAGCCGCTTTCTTTTGTGGAAATTCCCGATCCGGTTCCCGGTGAAAAACAAATCCGGGTTCGTGTATCCGCCTGCGGTGTTTGCCACACGGAACTTGATGAAATCGAAGGCCGTACTCCTCCCGTGTCACTTCCTTTTATACCGGGCCATCAGATTGTCGGTTTTGTGGATCAGCAGGGACCGAAGGCCTCAAAGCATGCTGAAGGTTTGCGGGTAGGCATCGGCTGGATCGGATCGTCCTGCGGAAAATGCCGTTATTGTCTTCGTGGCCTTGAAAACCTCTGCCCCGATTTCAAGGCGACAGGACGCGATCTTCCGGGGGGCTATGCGCAGTATGTCATTGTGGATCAGGATTTTGCCTTTCCCATTCCTTCCGTTTATTCCGATCTGCAGGCCGCGCCGCTTTTATGTGCGGGGGCCATCGGCTGGCGCTCGCTTCGTCTTGCCGGCCTTCGCGACGGCGAATCCCTGGGACTGACCGGTTTTGGTGCATCGGCTCATCTGGTGCTGACGCTGGCCCGTCATCTTTATCCCCGTTCAGAAATATTTGTCTTTGCGCGTTCCGAACGAGAGCGAAAATTTGCTCTGGAGCTGGGTGCCTCCTGGTCCGGCGATACAGCCGACAAGAGTCCGCAATTGCTTGCCGCGGTCATTGATACAACACCCGCATGGAAGCCGGTGATTGAAGCGCTGGAAAACCTTGCACCCGGGGGAAGGCTCGTCATCAACGCCATTCGCAAGGAAGAAACGGACCGGGACCAGATACTCCGAATGGACTATCCGCTGCATCTCTGGCAGGAAAAAGAGATGAAAAGTGTAGCGAACGTGGCACGTCGGGATATTGAGGAATTCCTGGTAATCGCCGGCCGTATCCCCATCATCCCCGATGTCGAAGAATATCCGTTTGCCGATACCAACCGGGCGCTTGTCGATCTGAAGGAAGGCAGAATCCGCGGGGCGAAAGTATTGAAAATGGATGGTATCGTTTGAACATGATCATCCTACATTTCAGATTTCCTTATTCGGCTATCCAGCCTGCCAGTCTGTGATATATTCCCACGGTTTTATTTCCGGGGCGGATTCATTTTGC
This sequence comes from Deltaproteobacteria bacterium ADurb.Bin151, assembly GCA_002070455.1. Lineage (GTDB taxonomy): Bacteria > Desulfobacterota > Syntrophia > Syntrophales > Smithellaceae > UBA8904. Next base: position 5,342 of record MWDG01000116.1, on the reverse strand, counting down.
CGCCATTTTCCTGTTAATCCAAGCTCTGCAACAGTCAGTTCAAAGTGACACATGACGATGCCCATGTCAATTTCCTGCAAAGAAACGTCGCGAAGCTTCCGGTAGCCGATGGTGCGTGAAAGATAGAAGGAAAATGTTTTTTGCTGATCATCATAAACAATACGCCAGGGTTGTTGATTGGATGCTGAGGGTGCCAGCCGAACATTTTCCAGGGCTTCACCGTATTCACCGGCTTTTTCGGATGAAAGAGGGGTTTTCGCGTTGCCATCGAAGAAAAGGTCCTGCCAGGGCAGGCGGTGGTCGGAGCCGGCAAAACGCCGCATGAACCTTTCGGTAAGGCTTTTGTGTTCTGCAGCATAGCCTATGGGGCTGATGGTTGGCAGCAGTTCATTGCGTTGCATTCCTGCCGCGTTCCTGAAAGCACTGATCGCAAAGGTACCGCCCAGCCAGCAGGTATTCAGCCCCAGTTCAGTGGCCTTTAAGATGAGCTTTTCCATGCAGTATCCGTAATCACAGGTCGCCATAGGCGCCGGACTGATCAATCCCGCAAGATAAAGCCGTGCATTTTTAATGACGCCGTAAGTGCCGAGCTTTTTCCATTCTTCGCGCGGCAGGACCGCCATTGAAATAAGGGCAAAGCGCGGCATATTCCCGAAAGGCCCTCGATGCGGTTCATTGACCTGCTGCCTGAATTTCTGTAAGATAGATTCCTCGACCGGATTGAGCGAATAGGAACGGCAGGAATATCGTTTTCGGATGATTTCCGATATGAGCGTCATGACCTCTCCTTAAAATGTTGTTGGTAAATAATGATGAATTATTTTATACTATAAAAAGAATATTTCAAATCAAATCATGCAGAATGCGAGGAAAAAATCATGAAACTGGCCACTGTGGAACAAATGCGAGGGATGGATCGGTACGCGATAGAAAAATTGGGGCTCGCAGAAGAAATCCTGATGGAAAATGCCGCAATGGCGTCTGTTGTTCTGTTGCAGAGAAAAATCGGCATCCGCGGTAATAAATTTGTGATTTTTTGCGGGGCCGGCAATAACGGAGGTGACGGACTGTCCGTGGCGCGTTTGATTTATTCTTCAGGCGGGCAGGCAAAAGTATTCCTGGTGTCTTCGCCGAAAAAGTACAGCGGGGCGACAAGGACGAATTATGATGTTTTGTGCAATCTCTTTAGTGACGTCCAATTGTTGAGCCGGGCCGATGAAGCGCGGCAAGACGTTTTGCACTGCGATGCCGTTGTGGACGCTGTTTTCGGTACAGGGTTGGATCGCGATGTTAAGGGACTGGCAGCGGATGTGATCAGTCTGATCAATTCCTGCGGACGCCCGGTATTGAGCCTGGATATCCCCTCGGGGATTTCAGGTGATACGGGAAGGGTGATGGGAGCCGCGGTTCGGGCCGCTTATACCGTCACATTTGGTTTGCCGAAAATCGGCAACCTGCTTTATCCGGGTTATGATCATTGCGGAGAACTATTTGTCACCCATATTTCTTTCCCTCCGTCACTTTATGACCAGGATGGCATTCTGACACAGACCAATGAGAGGGTTTTACTGCCTCCAAGGTCTGCCGAAGCTTATAAGGGATCGATGGGGGATGTGTTGTTCATTGCCGGCGGGGCCAATTACTTTGGCGCACCGTATTTCTCCGCCATGTCGTTTTTGAAAGCAGGCGGCGGCTATGCAAGGCTTGCGGCGCCCGCTTCAATTATCCCGTTCATAGCTCAATCAGGACGCGAAATTGTTTACCTGCCGCAGAGAGAAACAACGGTATTCAGCCTCTCTCTAAAAGCCAAGCCGGAGCTCGTGTCTTTCGCGGAGAAGGCCGACATGGTGGTCATCGGGCCCGGCCTGTCTTTACAGGAGGAAACGACGAAGCTCGTAAGAGAGATGGTTGCTGTCATATCCAAGCCCCTGCTGATTGACGGCGATGGCTTGACGGCGATTGCCGAACGGCCGGAAATCCTACTAAAAAGAAAAGCAGCCACGATTCTCACCCCTCATGCGGGCGAGATGGCGCGTTTAATGCGCAAGAACGTGGCGGAGGTGAATTCCGATAAAATTGGTATTTTGCAGGCGGCGGCGGCGAAATTCAACGCAACCGTTGTTTTCAAAGGCGCACACTCGCTGATCGGGTTTGTGGACGGCCGGGTGTATGTCAATTTGAGCGGCAATCCCGGAATGGCGACAGCCGGAAGCGGGGATGTGCTGACCGGATGCATCGCGGCTCTGCAAGGATTTGGATTAAGTTCGGAGATGGCAACGCGCAAAGGAGTCTTTCTTCACGGCTATGCCGGCGATCTGGCGGCCGACCAAAAAGGACTGGACGGAATCACTGCAACGGATATTCTGGAACATCTGCCGCAGGCTTTGAAAGACGACCGGGCGGGAACCATCGATTCAAAATATTGCGAACCGCCGGTTATTCTGTAGCAGAAAACGTCGAATGTATGCTTTATCGTTAAGGGATGAAGATTTCCTTGACATCCAAAACAGCGTTTCCTATATTGGCGCTGGTTGAAATAGAGATTGTTGATCATCAGGTGCGGTGGCAGATCTGTTCCCTCCAGAACCAGTGGAGATTTCCGCGTGCCGGATTAAATTGCAACCGATTCTGAGGGGTAATGGTATTTATTATAAACGCCAACATGTGCTTTATTCATTAGGGGTGCGGGCGACCTTCCTCAACATCAAAAAAAGGAATAAAAACTATGTCGAATAACATCGTGTTCTCCGGGAGCTTGATATTCTTAACTCTTGCTGATGTTTTTCAGCTGCTGGGAGGAAATAATTGCACGGGAACCTTGACTTTGCGAAGTCAATATTCAGTGGATAAGGGTGTTGTACATTTTGTCGACGGGAATCCGATTAATGCATTTCTGGGCAATCAAAAAGGATTGGACGCGGTATACACACTTTTCGGGTGGACTGACGGAACATATGATTTTTCTGAAGGCGATTTAACCGGCATTGAACCCGTCATAAAAAAGAGCATGATGGAGATTGTTCTGGATGCTTTACGCCTGGTGGATGACGGGAGGATAACCCTGGTAGGTTCCGGTCCCCTCCACCCGGAAGAAGGAGAGGAAGCCGGAGCGGGTGGTCTAAAAGAGGATTTTCTGCAGCCTATTAAAGGGCCGAACGTTGATTACCGGTATGTGCGAATCGAAGAAAATTATTCCGCCGGTGCAACCATCGTGAAAGAGGGAAACCACGGCAAGTGGCTGTGGGTCATCGCAGATGGTACAGTCAAGATCATCAAGGAAACTCCCAAAGGCGCCATAACCCTGGCCAGGCTCGGAGAAGGATGTTTTATCGGGACCATCCGGTCTTTTCTGTTCGGCACATACGAGCGAAGCGCCACGGTGATTGCCGAAGATGACGTTCAGCTGTGTCTGCTCGATGCAGAAGCCCTGAACCAGGAATATGCCTCCCTGTCGGAGGATTTTAAAAAAATTCTGCTTAGCCTTGATAACAGGTTCAGAATGATAAACATCAATGCTGTTCAGTCCTATGTTGGTGAATACACGAGAGAATTACCACAGGACAAGGTTGTTGAAAGCCAGTTTCATAATAATACGGAGTTCTATATTATCAGGGAGGGAACAGCCGATATCATTGGCAAGGGGCTCAAGGGAGACGTGAATCTCATGACCCTTGGGACGGACGATGTTTTCGGTAAGATTCCTTTCATGGCCTTCGGTCACGAACCTTTATATGCATCCGTAATGACCTCGAGTCCCTTCCAGGCGGATGTTCTGGACAGTGCAGCTCTTCAGAAGGAATATGACAATCTTTCCCATACGTTCAGGAATTTTGTTTTCAGCACGGCCACGAACATATCTATGACGACGAAGTTGTTCTATCACCTGCTTGGAAACACACAGCCGTGAGCATTCTCACATTTTTTCTGAAATGCTTTAAAGGGTTTTACATATTCCGCACATCAGGATGGTGCCAAAAAAAAGACGGGTGGGAGTACCATCTGATAATGGTCCTGATTACTGTTTTCGTGACAGGACGTATTCGGCGACCGCACGCAGATGGTCTTTGGCCGGACTGTCGTTAAAAACTTCCAGGTCGTTGATGGATTCCTTGATAAATTTTTCAGCGCGGTTCAGCGAATAGTCGATCCCGCCGGATTTCTGTACCAGGGTAAAGATCTTTCTGATGGTTTCAGACGAAAAAGATTTGTTCTGTATGGTGTTTTTAATCATGTTCCGTTCGGTTTGAGAGCAACGATCCAGTGTGTAGATAAGTGGCAACGTCATCTTGCCTTCTTCCAGATCCTTGCCGATAGCTTTCCCGAAATCTTCTTCGCGGGCCATGTAGTCCAGTGTGTCATCCGTGATCTGAAAAGCCATGCCAATCTTGTATCCGTACTGCCCAAGTGCCCGGATCTTCTCTTTTGGCAAACATCCCAGGACCGCAGCGCTTTCGCAGGCGGCGGAAATCAATACAGCGGTTTTCTTTTCTACAATGCTCAAGTATTCCGCTTCGGTCAGGTTTGTATCCCCACACTTCATCAACTGAAACACTTCACCTTCTGACATGGTGTTGGTCATTTTCGACATCAGCCGGAAAATATCAAGATCGCCGATGATGGAGAGAAGCGTGAAAGATTTGGAATAAAGAAAATCGCCAACCAGGACGCTTGCGGCGTTTCCCCAGGCTATGTTTGCGGAGGTTTTACCGCGGCGAATGACAGCTTCATCAATGACATCGTCATGGAGGAGACTGGCTGTATGGATAAATTCGATGGATGCGGCAAGCGGAAATCGCAACTCTCCTGTAAAACCGCAAAGTCTTGCGCAGATCAGATGCAACAAGGGCCGGAACCGCTTACCCCCGCTGTCAATCAGATGGTGCGCCACTTCGGGAATCAGTTTGATGTCGGATGAGATATGTTGATCGAGATAGGCCTCGATCTGATCCATCTCATCAGCATAAGCGGCAAAAACATCGGATATCTGCATGACTTTTGTGACCTCAAGAACATTTGGGAAGAACTATATGAAAAATCACGGACAGTTGTCAAATAAGATTTACAGAATTTCTCCATACAGGTCATAATGATCGGCTGCGGTTATTTTGCACTTTATGATTCTGCCGATTTCAGCGTTATGGTTTCGGATGAATGTAATGCCGTCTACTTCCGGGGCCTGCCTTCGGCAGCGTCCGAGAAAAGCGAATCCTTCACGGTCGCTTTTCTCTTCGATCAGCACCTCCTGAACCGACCCGATCCATTTCCGATTGATCGCATAAGAAATATCGGCTTGTTGGGCCATTATGAGGTCGCGTCTTTTTTCTTTTTCTTTTTCCGAAATC
>MWDG01000115.1 GCA_002070455.1 Deltaproteobacteria bacterium ADurb.Bin151 | reverse complement strand
TCCTTTTCCCTGTTCCTTGGTGGTGAAAAAAGGATTAAAAATTTTCAGCATGTGTTCACTCTTGATGCCGCATCCTGTGTCTGCCACGACAATCCTGACCTGATCGTGATTGGCTTCCCATTCTGTCGATATCCGCAGGAGTTTTTTCTCCTTGCCCTCCATGGCGCTCCTGGCGTTCGAAATCAGATTCAGAAGCACCTGTTCAATCTTTTTCCGGTCCATGAGTATTTCCGGCAAGTCAGGATGGTACTGAATGTCCGTCTCTATTTTATCTATCATCAACTGTGATTTGTGTAAAGTCATGATATCGGTAATGACGTCGTTGATGTTCGCCATTTCCATCCTTTTTTCAGGGATGCTCGACCGATGCTTGAGGCCATCGGCAATGGCAACAATACGGTCGATCTGGGACATGCAGATTTGTAATTCCTCCTGCGCTTCATGCGGCATGTTTTCCATCGTCTGCAGAAACTGTATTTCTGTGGATATGATGTTCACGGGGTTGAGGATCTCATGAGCGACACCGGCGGACAATTGACCGATCGCGGAGAGCTTCTCTGCCTGAAGCAGGTGGTCTCTGGCCGTTTGCAGGTCATGTTCCGCCTGCTTCCGCGCTGTGATGTCCCGGCCGACGCACACGATCCCCGTGGGTTTGCCGTTTTCATCCCGGATAAAAGAAGCGGTGGTCTCCTGCCAGTAGGTGCCTCCGTTTTTGTGATTCAATTCTATTTCGATGATTCGTTTGCGATTGAGATCAACCGGTCCTCCGCCAAATTCCCGTTCTATCTCCTCGCCAAAAATTCTTTTCACCACGTTATAGGATTCCGGCGTTATCAATTTTTCAACGGGGATTTGCATGACCTCTTCGGGGGTGTAACCCGACGTGTGTATTTCGGACGGGCTCAGGTAGGTGAAATGCAGGTCCATGTCCATGGTCCAGATGCTGTCGTACATGTTTTCGACAATCATGCGGTACTGCTTTTCACTTTCCTTGAGGGCGCGTTCCATCACTTTACGCTCGGTGATGTCTCGGGAAATACACCGGAACCCAACCGGCTTTCCCGTGGCGTCCTTCATCAGAGATACCGATATTTCATAGTTGCCGGTGCTGCCGTCTTTCTTTATTAATTCCACTTCGATTGATTTAAGCGGTTTTCCTGTTTTGTATATGTTTCTGAATGCCTGATAGGATTTTTGAGCATCGGTTTCGTTCTGCAGTTGATGGATGGGATTGGGCATTTCCATCAGTTCCTTTCGGGAGTATCCCAGCAATTTAGGAATGATGTCATTCACGAAGGTCCATCTTCCGGCGAGGTCTGTCTCGAGATAGCCTTCCTGGATGCTTTGAATGATGGTCCGGTATTTTGATTCGCTTTCCCGCAGACCGTCCTCTGTTTTTTTTCTCCTTTCCGCAGATCGTTCGAGTTTCCGGATTTTCTTTTTCAAGGAGGCATTTTCTTCGATTAATTTTTTATACTGAGTGGATAAGTCCTGCATCTTTTTTTGTCCTGCCTCGTTTGTGCTGTATGAAGACAAAATGAATAATCTTTTATATGGAAATTCCAATTATCTATATAAATTAAGTATATCCATAAAGATTCCAAAAATAAAGCATTCATTTGATCATCATCGTTTTTTTGCAGAGATGATTCTTTCCTTCACTTGACAACCCCCTGATTCATTGATAAGGAAACAGGCAAAACAGATTGCTTATTCAAGAGGCGTTGATCGTTCAATCAAATATGGACGGCAAAACCAAATCCCCTTCTACGGGAAGGCGGAGGTCATGATGAAAGCAAATCTTTGCAAAGTTGTTCCCATCCTTTGTCTGGCCTTCCTTGTTATTTTTCAATCCGTAGCTTCTGCAGAACCGGCAATGAACGATGGTGAACTGTCCCAGGTTGCCGCTCAGAGCGGACTGTCCGTATCGCCAAACACGTCAGGGCAGCAGATGAATCGCTTCATCGTGTTGAAGAGGGTGCCTTACAACCTCACGGAAGGAGCCGGTAAGGCAACCGGAAATGCACTCTACGATTTCACACGCCTGGGATTTAACATCACGCTGGAAAACGTGTATTTCGATTATGTCACGGGGGAAATGTTCAGCGACCATGGAAATGTGTTTCTGAAAATGGGCGACTTCTATGTCAGTCTTATGGACATTCATCTGAAGGGCAATATTCAGGGAGATTCCCTTTTCAATACGAACGTCTATACTGTTTATGACGGGACAAACGCCGGGAAGTCGGTTCTTGTTCAGGAAATCAATTCCAGCATGCAGATACAGAGAATGAGCATTGACTCCATCCGTATCGGAACGGAGCCGGGTGCGGGAAAAAGCATGGGGTCGGTCTTTATCGACAACATGCGCGTCAACCAGGTAGGTACCATCCAGGTGAAATAGGACTGAAGCGCATGACCTTCAGATTATCCGGCACCCAGTATATTCTAGTAGTCCCGTCTACAAGGTTGTTTGTCATTGTCATTGCGAGGGAGCGCAGTGACCGAAGCAATCTCATTTCTATCAAAGAACAAAGAGATTGCCGCGCTCCCTTTGGGAGCTCGCAATGACAATGAGACGCAGTCTCCGTGCAGGAATGGCAATTATTGTTGCCAGGGTAAAAAAATATGCTGATGAAGAAGAAAACGGGCTTTCTTGTAAGCGTGCTGGTACTTTTATTCCTGGCGCCTGCAGCCATCGGGCAGCAGGGAAGCAGACTGCCGCAGCCTTCCGTGTGCAAAGGCATTCCGAATCAGGAGCCGGCCACTCAAATGCTGACCGTGCGCGGCCATCGGCTTGCCGTTGCAGAGGCCGGTGATCCAATGGGGTTCCCCGTGTTTTACGCGCATGGGAATCCGGGGTCCCGCCTGGAGCTGGCCCTGCTGGATCAGGATGCCCGCCGTTTCGGCTATCGCCTGATTGTGTTCGATCGTCCCGGTTTTGGAAAATCTCCGTTTGTCAAGCATTACTCGCTCAGGGATTTTGCCGACGATCTGGCCGCGTTGGCCGATCTGAAAAAAATCGCCCGCTTCGGACTGATCGGCTGGTCCAGTGGTGCTCCGCCCGTCATAGCGACAACGTATTATTATCCGCAACGGGTGGCGTTTACCTTTGCCATTTCCGGTTATACGGACTTTTCACGATTCCCGGATGCACAGCAGTTTATGGCCGACAGGGGGCTTCCAGGCGCGAAACTGGCACAGAATCATCCCCTGGCGTTCAGTATGACAGTCTGGGGAGTGCGGCGGATGGATTTGCATCGGCCGGATTTTTACCTGCGCGAGGCTGTGAAGAAGATGCCTCCGTCTGATCGCCGGTTGCTAGATTCCCCCGCCAGTGCCTGTCTGTTCATGCGTACCCAGCAGGAAGGACTTCGGCAGGGAAGTGACGGAGCTGTACAGGACCTCAAGGTACAATGGCAGCACTGGGGATTTGAGATGAGCGAGGTGAAAAATCCTGTTCAGATTATGCAGGGTGAGGCGGATGCATTCGTGCCGCAGGCGTTTGCCCATCATCTGTCAAAGAATCTGGCAAACGGTAAATTACATCTGTACCCTGATAGTGGCCATTTACTGCCGTTTTCTTCAGATTTCCGCGAGGAGATGTTCACTCAGGCAAAACAGCTTCAAGAAATGCCTCTGGCCAAGGACCAATAGACGATAACCGGGGCAATATCATCGCTGGAGTTCATTCCGGATGGCCATGCCCAGTGTTTCCATAACATAAGGTTTCTTAATGTAAGCACCCGCTCCCAGATTTTGCGCTTCTTTCACTCGTTCCGTCTCAGAAAAGCCGCTCACAATGACAGCTTTCTGCTTCGGGTTGATTTCCAGAATTCTCTGGTAAGTCTCCAGGCCATCGATTCCCGGGACCATGATCATATCCAGAACAATGAGGTCTGCCTGATGCTGCCGGAGGGATTCCACCGCTTCTTCCCCGCTTGCCACCGCACGGACCTTATACCCGAGCTTTTGAAGCAGTGCGGAAGCCACCTCTCTTTGTTCGGCAATGTCATCCACCACCAGTACCGTTTCCCCATGTCCCATGTATTCTTCCATCCACTTTTTCTGCTGAGGAGCAGTCATTTCGTCGCGTGTTACCGGGAAATAAAGCGTAAAGGTCGTGCCCTGACCCATTTCTGTCTGAACATCAATATAGCCTTTATGGTCTTTGACAGTTCCCCAGACAATCGCCAACCCCAGACCGGTTCCGCTCCGGCCCGTAATCTTGTTTGTGAAAAACGGTTCAAATATTTTCTCTTTGTTTTCGGCAAGAATACCTGTTCCCGTGTCGGATACCGTCAGGACGACATAATCCCCTTGTTTAACCTCATCATAACCCATGATGGGCTTCTCCAGGTACCGGTTTTCTGTCCGGATCGTAACCTCTCCTTTTCCGGTAATGGCCTCAGCCGCATTTAACAGCAGATTCATCAGCGTCTTTTCCAGGTGAATAGGGGATCCCTTGATTTTCAGCAGCTCGTCGGGACAGCTGATTTTAAAATTTACTTGGGGATGGCAGCCCTGTATGTTTTCGAAAACCGGTGTGTTGATGAAACCAGAGACTATCCTGTTAAGATCGATCACTTCTGTTTTGGTTATTCCGCGCCTGGCCAGTGTGAGAAGATCCTGAACAATGGCGGCTCCTCTCTCCGTGGACTGCATAATTTTTTCTGCGTGGCTTCTCGCCCGTTCTCCTTCGGGGATTTCCATCAGCAGAAGTTCGGCATATCCCATGAGGATCCCTAAGACATTGTTCAGATCGTGGGCAACTCCGCCGGCCAGTTGTCCGAGGGCTTCCATTTTTTCCACCCGATTCAAACGCTCTTCCAGTTTTCTTTTCTCTTCCTCCGCGTGTTTCCGTTCGGTAATGTCATTATAATAAACCTGGTATCTCACAGCGCCGTCCCAGAAGATTTCCTTGCGAAAAGCCTGCAGATGCCGTATTTCGCCGTTCTTTCTCACAATGCTTATTTCATATTCAGACGGGCCGAACTTGCCCTGCAGTCTTATTTCTTTTCTCATTTGCCACTCGGCATAACTTTCCGGAGTATAGCGTTCCCTTAAGGTTTTATTCTTCAACTCCTCAACACTGTCATAACCGTAAATATTCAGCATCGCTTTGTTGGCGTAAATGGTCTCTCCTTCGATGGTTGAAACTCTCACACCCAGAGGGGAGTCACTAAAAGAATTACGAAAATTACTTTCACTTGCCCGCAGTTCGTTTTCTATCTGTTTTTGCTGGGTGATGTCATGCGCGACAACATCAGCACCAACCACATGCCCTTCCGCGTCACAGATGTTTTTTACGTTCAGCTGAACATTTAATCGAAGGCCTTTTTTGTTTAATACTTCAAGTTCAACTGTAGGCGGCACGCTGATGCCCCGGGACATTTTATCCATGCGTTCGATAAAAACCTTCTTGCTGTCTTCCGTCAAAATGTCGAAAGGACCCAGGGTGTTTATCTCTTCCTGGGTGCAGCCTGCGTAGTCGCAAAAAACATCATTCGCTTTTGTGAATTTGCCGCTTTTAAAATCAATCCGGTATATTCCTGCAGGAGCGTTGTCAAAAAGCTGCTTGTACTTTTCCTCACTTGCCCGCAGTTCAAGTTCCATCTTTTTGCGGTCGCTGATGTCCTGAAATGCACCCTGCACTTTAATGATTTTACCCGTGTCATCTTTTACTGCTTCCCCGATGGTTCTTACCCACACTCTTTTGCCCCCGGCGGTTATAATTTCCATTTCTTCATCGTAGGGGATTCCTTTTTGGGCACAATCTGTAAATACTTTCGTAATTCTTTCCTGCCACTCGGGCGCATAAAAACTTATACCCTGTTCCACCATTGGTGAGTGTCCCACAGGCATTTCATGAATGGCCGCCACTTCATCAGACCAGGTAACGCGGTTTTCCTGAAGATTGACGCTCCATCCGCCGAGTTTAGATTTTTCTCCGGCGATCCTGAGAAGGGCGTGGGTTTCTTTTTCCTTTTCCTCCGCCCGCTTGCGGTCGGTGATGTCTTCAGAGATGCCCATCAGGTATTCAGGTTTCCCATTCGTGTCTAGAATCGGCACTTTTTTGGTGTGCAGGATTCGCTCTCCCCTGTTACGGGTCTGAATGAATTCTTCCGGGATGTCCAAAATTTCCTTCCCGCGCAAAACTTCCCGGTCTTTTTCCGTAAAGAAGTCTGCCTGCTCTGTCGGGAAAAGATCGTAATCGTTCTTTCCCAATAGGTCGCCCCTGAAATGACCCAGCAGTTCCTCTCCCGCCCGGTTGAAACGGGTGAATCGAAGTTCCCTGGCATCCTTGAGGAAGATCATGTTCGGGATATTCTCGACAATCGAGTTCAGTAATGTATTCGCCTTCTGAATTTCCTCCTCTGTCCGCCTGCGGTCAGTGATGTCAATCATGAAATTTAAAGTCGCGGGTTTCCCTTTCCAGTTGATCTTGACAGCGCTCAACTCGACCCAGCGGAAACCACCATTTTTATTCAGAAGCCTGAAGGTATATTTGTACGGG
>MWDG01000114.1 GCA_002070455.1 Deltaproteobacteria bacterium ADurb.Bin151 | reverse complement strand
TTCTTTTTTGCCTGAAACTGGCTGATTCTTTTTTTGTACTCACTGATAAATTCTTTGGAAGACAGGTATTTATCCGCAAAAGAAACAATATAGGATTCTTTGTATTTCGGTGGCACCAGCGTCAGCGGCCACATATGTTTCTTGATAATGTCCTCTTCAATGTCATTGATGGAAAAATGCTTCTTTGCATTGGCCACGGCAATCCCCGGATGCGCGATCCCGTGAAATTTATTACGGGCCAGGTCCGGCTCATCATGATTGCGCCAGTCATAAAGGAAAAAATCATGCAAAAGGGCGCCGCGCGCCGCCGAGCGGTAATCCAGTTTGAAATATTTGCTTATACGATAGGAAAAATAGGCGACGTCGTGAACATGGGAGTAGATGCTTGAATTATGATGAAAATAATCCTTAAGTTTTAAAAACTCTTCATGATGAAGGATATCCGCCACAGTTTCATAGTACTCATTTTCAAACGGTTTCCGCCCTTCCATTTCCAGGATAATTTTTTCCTGAATGGTTTTCAGAAAAGAATTGAGCCTGTTTCTGATTTTCTTGTTGATGTTTTGATTGATGTATTGATTCAGATCAGGAAATGCATCACGAAGACGTTGAAATGAATTTAAACTCTCCTCGATTTCCGTATTGCTCAGATTGAAATATTCCTCGTAAAGATGCGCGACGGCATTTCGGAAGGAAGCCAGGGACATCACGGAAAACGTGTAATCCACCCAGAAATAAATCATGAAGGCAATGGCCGCGGGTTTGACAAACCCCTCCTGCAGGGATGCCACGCGGGAAAAAACTTCCGGATGAATGAATTCAGAAAAAACCACCGCCAAAACGGTCCAGAGCAGCGAAAAAAGCAGGCAGACCCGCCCATGGAGATTGAACCTGCGGTCCGAATAGTTCCACAGTGGAATTTTAAAGATCTTTTCGGCGAGAAACCCGACAATGTATTCCACAAACGTAATGGACAGACCCAAAGCAGCATACCTGGGAATGAAATGCCAGTTTTGAATGAAATATTGCAGAACAATAACGATAAATGCGCCGATGCCGTAAATCGGGACGAAGGGGCCAAAAATAAATCCGGCGTTGACAAACTTGCGCTGCTTGAAGGATCGGTAAAAAACCTCCAGCACCCACCCGATAAAGCAATAGATTGCAAAAAGGACAATATAATAAAAGAAACTCAAATCTTGATTGATCATGATATTTTACACATAAAACTGTATCATTTCACTGTCGTTTTCAGGCCAACCGGTCATCCGGTCGCACCCTTGACCCGGCAGGGACCAACTTTGATTCGTCGAACCACCTGCAATAATCTGTTGAAATTCAGCGTGATGCTACACTATCCAATTATTTTTGTGAAGCATTTTCTCCTTGAACTGTTGTCATAATGTTCATACCTTTTTATCTTACGGATTAAGGAAAAATCATGGGTGGAAGAATAATAGGCATTGTCTATTTCTTCCCTGGGGCGCAAAGATTGAGATTGGTCCGCGCTGCCCTGACAACAGGCAGATACATGTCTGCATCTGACGGTGGATAATCATTGCGTACATCCTCATCTGTCCTTGCCGCATCGGCGGCAAGCGGCTGTAATGTCCGCTGACAGCCCTGCAGATCGCCCAGTTTATACTGGGTAATGGCCAGATCGTTGCGGATCCATCCTGTCTCCAGCCAATCCAGCGTATTCACACAGTCACAAAGGATTTTTTCAAGCTTTGCCCTGGCCTGCTCGTACGCCTTTTTATCATAGAGCCTCTTGAACTCATTGCGGGTTTTCCTGATTTCCAGGGGATCGCAACCCCGGACCGGTACCAGGTACATCCCCGCAAAGGTGGCACGCACGCCGCAATAATACTGACATTCCGAGTCATTCACGATCACATTGACGCCGCTGCCTTTCGGCAGGAAGTTTACGATACAGGGCTTGCCCGCTTCAAAGGATTCCAGAGTGGCCCGGCCGTTTAGAATATTACCGTCCAGACCGCAAGTGTGCCCATTCGCCCCGACCGTTTCGATTTCAAAAGATAAAGCCCCATCCTTTCCCTGCTTGATGATTAGGGAGCCCCCACCGCCTTCCCTGATATATTTCCCGGATTGAAGCTGAATGTCCCCGGCAATTCCCTGCATCGAGCTGATCATGAGTATCATCAATAGGATAAAAAATATCTTTCCATTTTTATAGCCTTTAAACTTCGCTTTCATATTTACCCCCATGATGGTTATCAAGATGACGGGCAAGGCGCTTGCCCAGGGCGACGATTGTCCAGACAGTGGGCAGTCCCAGCGCCTGTGGAAATACACTGGCGTCGCAGCAGTAAAGACCGTTAATTCTTGTGGCCAGGTTGGAATCTACCGCCTCGCCTATCCGGCAGCTTGCCGACGGATGGGCACCGAGTGGATCGAGAGCAATAACGTCGGATGATTTTGCTCCGGCTTTTTCCAGAACTTTTTTGACGATCCCTACACCCTTGTCCAAACGCTTGCGGTCCGCGGCGGTTATGGGTTTGGAAATCGTATATCCCCGGATAATTTCCCCGCTGATTTCATCACGGATCTTGACCATGATCCCGGAATAACGCCGGAATTTAGAAAAATTCGGCAAATTCAGAGGATCCATGAAGGCGAGGAACAACAGAAACTGTGACCAGTTGGGAAAGACCGGCAGGATCGCGATTCCATCGGACTCATAATGTTCCAGTGTGCCTACGGTCATCGGGTTGGCCCGAACTGTGCTGACCTGCGGGATGATTCCGCCGACAAACTGCAGCCAGTCGCAGGCAAAACCCCGCCCCGCCTCTTGGATGCCTGCCTGCCGTAGGAGTTCGACATTGGCGGCACCGGCCGAGAGAACAATGGTTTTGCCGTAATACCGCGCGGTGCGGCCGAAACGTTTTGCTTCCACCCCGATCGCGTTGCCTCTTTCAACCAGAATTTTTACAGCCTTCGTGTGCAGGCAGAGTCCGGCACCGCCATCCATCGCTTCGTCTCCGTAGACGCGCGCATTGAATTTCGCACCGGTCGGGCAGCCCAGCATGCAGCTTGAGCAGCCGACGACGCACTTGTCAGCATCAATGAAATTTTCCATTCGTCGCCAATGAAACCCTGCATCGTTTGCCGCTTCAAGCAGCCGCAGGTTGTCCGGACCTACCAGCTCGTCGGGAAGAATCTGGACCTTCATTTCGTTTCGTGCTTCTTCTGTTTCCGCAGTCAGATCAATGCCGTATGGAGCGAAAATCGCCTGCGGTGGAGGAGCGGCGCAGCCTGCCGTCAGTGTCGAGAGTCCGCCGTAATTTTTTGCAAACGTAATGAAAGATTTTTCATGGCTGCGGTTAAGGCCGAAATTCCGCAGAATCATTGCCAGCGTCCATGTATTGCCCATCATGTCCGTCCGGCCGCCCTCTTCCAGCATTACGACACGTTTGCCCCTGCGGGTCAGCTCCCTCGCCACGGTGGTACCGCCAATGCCTGTTCCGACGATTACGGCATCATATTCCATTTGCCGATCCCTGTTTTTCCATGGCCAGTCTTTCCGATTTAATCAGGTCCAGATCCAGCGGATGGGTCTTTTCTGTGTCCCGGTAAAGTAAAAGAGCCTGCTCCGGGCAGTGTTCCGTGCACAAGCCGCAGCCCATGCAGATTTTTCGTTCGTATATCCATGATAAATCTTTCACCTGAATTGCTTTGAAATGGCAAATGCGGGCACAAGCGCCGCAGTGACGGCATTTTTCGGCATGATACTCAATGGAGTAGCCCGAGTTTGCATTCATGGACAGAGCCGGATCAAAGCGGCGGGCAAAGCGTGTGGCCTGAAGGCTGACGCACGTGTCCGGGTGGCAGTTGCAGATGATTCCCGTGCAGCCTCCCGTGGCCACTTTGAAGAATGCCTGCGTGAGATAACCGTTTTGCCGGAATTTCCGGATAAGCCCCAACGCCTCCTCCGGAGAAATTTTGCGCGCGTGGTATTTTTCGCCGCAATGGTCCAGCCAGAAAGTGGAAGTTTTCCGGCCGACGCTGATGCAGGAATTGATGGTCCAGGCCGGGGCATTCAAGGTCAGCTTGCAGGGGCAGTCCATTACGGCAATGAAGTCTGCCTCTTCAAAGAGAATGCGGTAGGCGTAGGCGAAAGGAACAATTTGTTTGTTTTGCTCGGAGGCAATATCAATATCTTCGTTGAGCGTCAGGATTTTCTGAATGTCGGATAAGGAAATGATTTTTGCATGATAGCGGTCGAAAGAAGTCCGGATGACAAACTTCAGCGGCTGAAACCATCTCAGATAGCGCGCTAACAGACGGAAGAGATGATAGACGCTTCGAACGTACGGGTAATAAAAAGAAAAGTAAATGTAGTTGTGGAAAGCCCGGTCGATCCGCCATCCGTGTTTGGCCATCAGGGTTTTCGTCGATGCTCTCAGCGCGGCACCCCCTTCCCGAAAATGAATCTGGACAAGGCTGTATACTAATCAGAACGGCTTTTCTGAGAGGGAAATATATAAAACATTGTATTGTATGTCAAAGGAATTAAGGGGAAAGGTCATCCTGCCGGGATGCGTTGCCCTTTGATCCATTGACATAAAATGCATCCGCTGTTACCTTCAGGATCAGGGGGAAGAAACATGGAAAGAATAAAAATCGGCATCAGTTCCTGTCTTTTGGGCAATCCTGTCCGTTATGACGGGGGCCATAAACTGGATCATTTTCTTCGCGACACGCTGGGACAATACGTTGACTACGTTCCCGTCTGCCCGGAGGTCGAGTGCGGCATGAGCGTCCCCAGGGAAGCCATGAGACTCGAAGGCAAGCCTGAAGCTCCGCGACTGATGACCCGCAGCACCCGGGAGGATAAAACGGACATGATGATGACCTGGGCAAGAAAGCGGGTGGCCCAACTTGAAGCGGAAGACCTCTGCGGTTTCATTTTCAAAAGTGATTCACCTTCGAGCGGGATGGAAAGGGTCAAAGTATATGATGAAAAAGGCATGCCCGCAAAAACCGGCATTGGAATATTCGCGCGGATTTTTATGGAAAAGTTTCCCCTGCTGCCGGTGGAGGAAGAGGGCCGCCTCCACGACGCGGCGCTGCGCGAAAATTTTATCGAAAGAATTTTTACCCTCAGGCGCTGGCGGGAAATCCGCAGCATGAAATCTGGCCGGGGCGCCCTGGTGGATTTTCACACTCGTCATAAATACCTGCTGTTATCGCACAGCACAAAGCATTATCAGGCAATGGGAAAGCTGGTCGCCGGGCAAAAAACCATGTCATTGCAGGAACTGAGATCACAGTATGAAGCGTGGCTGATGGAAGCGCTGAAACTGAAAACGACCCCGAAGAAAAACGTAAACGTGCTGCAGCACATGATGGGATACTTCAAGGAACAATTATCCGCCGATGAAAAAAAAGAACTGCTGGAAATTCTCGATCATTATCAAAAAGGCCTGGTGCCGCTGATCGTTCCCATTACGCTCATCGGCCATTATGTCCGGAAATACGATCAGCCTTACCTGAAACAACAGACCTACTTAAACCCGCATCCGCTGGAACTGCAGCTTCGCAATCATGTGTAATGGATGAGTCCGTCTGTTTTTTAGCGGTCTGCGCCTTCAGAATTTTATTGCCTGACCAAAACCGGCTTCTCCTACGGTAAATGAATTGCCTTTAAAAAAGGGAACAGCCGCAAGCCGCTCCCCTTTTTCGTTTTTTCCAGATCTTACGCAGCCATCCCTGCTGAACGCTTTAAGGCAAGAATACGGTCCTCCAGTGGAGGATGGGTCATGAACAGGAGCTTTAGACCGCTGGTTGACGGTTTGCCCGCAATGCCGAATGCCTGCATCTGACCCGGCAGGGGCTCGTTGGCACTGCGCTGCAGGCTTTCCAGAGCGGCAATCATATTGCCCGCTCCCGCCAGGCCCGCGCCTCCCGCGTCCGCCGCGTATTCACGCTTGCGGCTGAACCACATCACGATGATGCTTGCCAGGATGCCGAAGACAATCTGGGCAACAATGTTGGTAATGAAAAAACCGACCCCGTGGCCTTCCTCATTTTTCAGAACAACGCGGTCCACAAAATAACCGACAACGCGGGACAGGAAAATAACAAACGTATTAACGACCCCCTGAACCAGGCTCAGCGTCACCATATCGCCGTTGGCAACATGACTCATTTCGTGCCCCAGAACCGCCTCGACTTCATTTTTCCTCATCGTCCGCAAAAGACCTGTGCTGACAGCAACCAGTGCGCTGTTTTTATTCATGCCGGTCGCAAACGCATTGGGTGAATCCGATTCAAAAACAGCCACCTCCGGCATTCCGATCCCTGCCTGGGAAGCCTGCTTTTTCACCGTATCCACCAGCCAGATTTCCATGTCCGATCGGGGTTGTACAATGACCTGCGCACCTGTCGCGTGCTTGGCCATCCACTTGGACATGGCCAAAGATATAAACGAGCCGCCAAAACCGATCACCGCCGCAAAAATCAGGAGGCTCATATAGTTGATCCCGTTGGCGGTCAGATGCTGGTCCACCCCCAGAATCCTTACAACAATGCTCAAAACAAC
>MWDG01000113.1 GCA_002070455.1 Deltaproteobacteria bacterium ADurb.Bin151 | reverse complement strand
CCCAGGCGTCTCGACGGCACGGGACCGTAGAGATATTGAAATGGTTTTGAAGACATTGTTTATTCCCCGCAAGACGATTGCCCGCAGCGCTGTCTTGCGCCGCAGCACGTTCGTCCCGTTTCTTCAAGAGAGCAGTTCTTTGCCGTATTCCGGCGTCTTGCTCCCGACGATTTCATAATGAAGCCGCTTCCACCGCTTATCTGTCTTTGGACATTGCCGCCGCATTCGGGACAGTCCGAAACAGGTGTGTCATTTATGCTTTGCTGTTTTTCAAACTGCAGGCCGCAGCGGCCGCAGACGTATTCATAGGTAGGCATGTTTTCGTTCTCCTTTGCCGATCCGCGTATGGATCTTTTGCATTAACGATTCAAAAAGCTTTCGGTATTCCGGCAAGGCGTCGACCATCAGAATGCCTCTCGAATAATTTTCGGCAATCCGCCGGTCATCGGGAATCTCCATCAAGGTCAGGATATTTTCTTTTTGGCAAAATTTCTGAACACGGTCATCGCCCGCGCCCATCCGGTTGACAATGACTCCGAAAGGAAGTCCCAGTTCGCGCACCATGTCCACGGCCAGCGAAAGATCGTTGAGGCCAAACGGTGTAGGTTCCGTCACTAAAAGGACGATGTCGGTATCCCGGATGGCCGCAATGACCGGGCAGGACGTGCCGGGCGGGGCGTCCAGAATTGCGTCTATTTTTGCCGGAAGGGTGTTTTTGACCGATCGGATGAGCGGAGGAGCCAGTGCCACGCCTACATCGAGCCTGCCCGTTACCAGGGTGATGTTGTCCACGCGGGATGTTTCCACCACGCCAATACGGCGCGGATGTTCCGAAATGGCTTTGGGGGGACAAATGAGCGTGCAGCCTCCGCAGCCGTGACACATTTCGGGAAACACAAGTGGGGCCGTGCCAAAAGTGACAATCGCGGAAAACTGGCATATTTTTGAACACAGGCCACAGCCGTCGCAAAGCGTTTCATTCACCTCGGGAACCGGAAGGCTCACGATCTTTTCGTTATGTCCGGATGTTTTCAAAAATAGTTGTGCGTTGGGTTCTTCCACATCGCAGTCCGCCAGGATGACATCGCCATCAAAAATACGCGCCAGATTAACGGCAACCGTTGTTTTGCCGGTTCCGCCTTTTCCGGAAGCAATCGAAATTTTCACAAAGCCTTCTCCTTTTTCACCCATAAAAGCGGGAAAATAATATCGCTGGTGCAGCAAGGCACCCAGACGGCCAGGAATAAAAATACTGCGATCAGGATAGCTGTGACCACATCAATAGTTGATCCCAATGCCATGGTAATATGGAAAATCGACGCCCAGGTGCTGATCAGCACATGTCCTGCATGAGGAATTTTTGTATGCGACACGAGATAGCCCAGGCCGATTCCGGCAAAAGCCAGCGGATTGACCAGCCACCACTTTTCGATAAATCCCAGATGCAAGCCGCGATGGGGAAGGTCCAGGAGCCATTCCCCGACAAAGGGCATCAGCGAATCGCTCAAAGTGGCGATGCCGACTGATCCAACATAACCTATGATCACCGTCCGCCAGATATTCGAGTCGGTATGAATACGGTACATGGAAGTGGTAACCAGAGCGCTCAAAAGCACATGCAGGGGGTGAAAAAACCAGAAAAGCGCGTTGGATATATCCCGCGAAACATGAAACTGAATCATTGCCGCCATAATAATGATGCCCGTAAGGGTGCCGAAGGCGGTAAACGGGGCGTGGGTTCTCAGTTCGCCGGCAACAATCGAGGGTTTCACGAAAGACCTCTCCTTTGAGATTGATTCCCGCCGACGATACCATGGGCAGCCACATACGTTCCCACTGCGTATCCCGAATGACGGCTGATCACCGGGCATTTGGTACGAAACAGGAAAAAGACGTTTCGGGAGATGTCGGAAAGAGTTTCAAAATTTCCCTGGCCTTTGGCGATGATGAGTTCGGCCTCTTCAAAACGGCGTCGGAAATCCTCACTGCAATCATCCAGAAGGGTTCCCGGCGCGTCCGAGCCGTTGTCTATGATTTCCGCAATATCTTCGAGTTTTGCTGCAAGGGCATCTTCGCGTGTCGCATCATTGATCACAGGTTTGCCGCGAACGACAATGGTGATTTTCGGGCCTTGCAGTTGTTCAATAAGCAGCCGGTCGAAGAAAATTTCTCCGGCATTGTCGGCCAGATATAAAATTGTCCCGGCTCCGGCCACCGCATGTCTGAATGTTTCCAGATCACCAAATATTGGCTGCATCGGCGCGCTTTGCAGTTCTGCGTATATATCGCCAAGTCCCAGATTGTTCTTTGCCCCGAGGTCGATGATGTTGCCGATAATGGCGTAGCGCACGGCCATGGTCAACGGATCAAATGATTCCACAATTCTCTTCCGGATGGACGGTATCAGGCGTGCAGCCAGATTGTTCTGGCGGTCTTTGGCCACGCGGTAAGGATCGATTGTCGGCAGAAGGCCGCGCAAACGGCGATGAATCATCTGGACAGCGGCGGGCGGTGACGTTTCCAGGTCGATATCGCTCATCCATTCCAGAACATTACGCATGAGACGTTTGCGCTCTTCGTCACCGGATACAGTCATGCTGACGGCATCGGTGGCCTGGCGCACAAAACAGGGAATGCAATCCATGGATGATTTCATGATGGCCGGTGCCCCCGTTTGCCCCTCCTATGGGCGGTTTCTTCGTCCACTTCATCCTGCCAACCGCTTTTTTTCACGTCATGCAGGTCGAATTTCTCCGTATAGGGTTTGATATCCAGAAGCGGTGTGCCGTCAAGAATGTCAGCGCCGTCAAAATGGATAAGATTGCCCTCGACTTTTATCAGATCCACAATACTCAATCCGACGGGATTAGGTCGAAAAGGCGCGCGCGTTGAAAAAATGCCTCGGTCGACATCCTGCAAAAAAGGTTTGACGATCATTCGGGTTTCCCGTACCTGATGAAAATGATAGATCAAATAAATGTGGGAAAAGCCGTCGAGATCTGCCAGTCCTTCGGCAAATTCATCAAAAATTTCGGCTTGGCCTTTGCAGCCTTTGGCGTAGACCGGCTGGATCGGCGTTTTTTCGGCAAGCTTATGCTCACTGCGAATAATGCCGATAGGTTTATAGATGATTCGTGTGTCTTTCATACCCAGTGACCTTCAACGTCGGCGTCGTGGGCTTCCTTTAGTTTTCCGGATTTGTAAAGATCCAGGGCATCGCTTATCGTTGCGGCATCGCAGTTGTAAATTTTGATGCCCGCCGCCTGTAAAACCCTAAATGCCTTGGGGCCGCAATGGCCCGTGATCAGCGCTTTTACGTTCAGTCGCGCGATGTTTTGCGCGGACTGAATGCCCGCACCCTGCGCCGCATTCAAATTCTGTTGATTATCAACGACGTCAAAGGTATTTGCGTCGAGATCGTAAATCAAAAACAGGGGTGCGCGTCCGAAACGGCTGTCTAGCGGTGCGTTTAAGTCTCTTCCTGATGTAGTTAATGCGATTTTCATATCATTTCCTTTTTATGAATCAGTGGCGGTGGCAGTGTGCAGCTTGAGAAAACACACCACCACCGCAGGGCATGGGCGAGCAGGACCATGCCTCTTTGTGTTTCCGGATCATCAGAGCTATTTTGTCCGGGCTTCTGCGTCCAGTTCGTCAAGCCGTTGCCGGATCGCTTCCATTTCGGATTGCAGCAGATCGGCCTGGCGTTTTAAAACCTGCTTTTCTGATTCTGGATCAGGCTTCCCCGTGGGCATAGCCCAACTGCCACTCCAGGCTCTGCCCGGCACGCCTGTGGCATAAAAGCGATTTCGCATGCCCAATCCACCGGCGCAAAAACCGCGGCCGGCGAAACCTCTGCCACTGCCCATGCCGAAGTTGCGTCCTGTGGCGTTATTGAAATAACCAGGCATATTATAGCCTGCGCAATATCCGGCCCCGCGGCCGGTCATGGGTCCCATTCCCATCGGACCTGTTGAATCTCCTCTAGGCATAATAAAAATCCTCCTTTTATTTAGTTTATTCTCTAATCAGAGAATTACCGCACTGCGGGCATTTAACCTGGGTGCAGGGTATGCCACGTTCATGTGCTTGTGTATGGCCGCAGTTCGGGCAACGGCAAATGCCTGTGGCGCCGCCAGCCTGCGGGCCACCCATGCGTCCCCGACCGCCTCCGCCTCGGCCCTGACCCTGACTCTGACCCATACCTCCACGCGAACCTCTGCCGCCGCTATTCATACCGTTCATTTTTTAACTCCTTCCGGGGATGTGCCGGTGTTAACGATTATTGTTATTGTCCTGCAACGATTCGGACCGCCGTCAGAACAAAAAGACAGCAGCCGCCAAAACAGTCGTATAATCAGCGTTTTTCAAAACGCATGATTGCGTGGTGTTGCGTGTTCCGACGATTTTGCCACTGATTTTAAACAACTCCTTTTTTTCATCCCAGCTTTCATCTATGTCGAAGTCAATGCCAAGGGTGGAAGCAAGCATTGCCGCTGCCAGATCTTCCGCGTAATCGCCCGTTTGTCTTTCGGTGAAACCGAAAGCATGATGCTCGCTGATGTAGCCGTATGTTTTTTTGTCCACGGGTATCGCGCACCCAACGGATGCGGAAATCAGCCTTTTGGGTTCATTCGAGCAGCAGCGGCTCATTACGCAAAACGTTATAGCGCCCGGTTGAAGTTTTTTAAGCCCCTCTTTTCGGGAGATGATTTTGCAACCCGGAGGCATGATGCTTGAAACCTGTACAAGATTGCATTTTTCAATGCCTGCATCGCGCAGGGCCAGCTCAAAAGAGTGGAGCTGCTCGCGGTGTGTTCCGACACCCTTGGTGAAAAACAGTTCTTTTGGAATGGATTGGTCCAATGTCTTATTCTCCTTTGCAATCGGAATGCTAAGCTTAGTTCCGGTCATTTAGTTCCTTGTTTTCGCGGGTTTGCCGTCAGAAAGAAGTATTCTTCATTCTTTCACGCTCTGATGTTTCCTGCGACATATCCACTTTTCCACGTCGGCATCTTCTTCCCTGTCCACGGCCCATGCCGGGACCCTGACAGCGTCTGGTGCAACCGGGCATTGCGTAATTTCCCGAGTTCAGCCTTCCGTCATAATAGGCGTCTATGATTTCTTCCACCGTTCCGCGGACAAACGGAAAAACCGTAATGCCCATTGACGCGATGGATCTCTGGAGGGGCCAAGAAATGGCACCGCAGATCAGAACATTGATCCCCTGGTCTCTGAGCTGGGTCGCGCGGTTGGCTGGATCGGTGGATCCGGTCCTGATCATCGTTCGTCTCTGCGCGGTTGTTCCTTCTGTCTCGAGGACCAGTAGTTGGTCTGCCGCGTCAAAGACCGTGGATATTCTATCTTTAAATGTAGACAGGGCGATCTTCATAGTCAGGCCAGCGGCTCGGGATTGTTTTTTATGGTAGTAATGGCTCTCATGACAGTAAAGTATTGCAAGCTGGGTGCCAGAAGGGTTGAAAAGAAAAACAATTATAAAAACAAGCAGATGAAAAATTATTCAGAAAAAGCAGTGCAACAATGTTGCATTAGAGCAACCTTTAATGCGACAATGTCGCATAAATGCGACTAGCGCTTCTTTTACGGAAAGGGCTTTATGCCAAAGGATTTGATTTTTCGGTACAGGGTGCTTTTGTGGATTCCCAACTGTTTGGCGGTCTGCGGACAATTCCAGTTGTTTTGCCCCAGGGCGTTGATGAGATATTCGGCTTCAACGTCCCGCAGGCAGAGATTGCCTTCTTCGGTTCTTGATGGTTTTACGGTAAAAAGAGAGTCTGGTAAGTGTTTTTTTTCAATGACCCCTGTCTTGCAGAGGATAAAAGCCCGTTCGACGATGTTGGCCAGTTCACGGATATTGCCCGGGTAGCTGTATGACATCAGTACGGACATGGCTTCATCACTGATACCTGTGACGGACTTTTTTTGCAGCACATTGAAGCGTTCGATAAAATGTTCGATCAAAAGGGGAATGTCTTCCATGCGTTCGCGAAGCGGCGGCAGAGTGATTTTGAAAACATTGATCCGGTAATACAAATCTTCACGGAACTTTTTTTGCCGAACCAGTTCCTCGAGGTATTTGTTTGTGGCCGCGATGATTCGTACATTATGTTCAATACTTTGCGTCGCGCCCAGCGGTTCATAGGTTTTTTCCTGCAGAACCCGGAGAAGCTTCACCTGCATGGCAAGTGTGATCTCGCCTATTTCATCCAGAAAAAGAGTTCCATTTTGCGCAAGACGAAACCGGCCGGGTTTGTCTTTTTTTGCGTCGGTGAAGGCACCCGCCTTGTAGCCGAAAAGCTCTGATTCGAGAAGAGTGTCCGGCAGCGCGCTGCAGTTTACAGCGACAAAAGGCTGCTTTTTCCGGGGACTGAGGTTGTGGATCGCGCGCGCGAAAAGTTCTTTGCCCGTACCGCTTTCACCTTCGATCAGCACGGTACTGGCACTTTCGGCGATGTCGGGAAGAATGTCAAACAACTGCAGAATTTTATGATTTTTTGAGATGATGTCGGAAAAAGAATATCTGGCCTGAACTGCCTTGCGCAAATCTTCCTCTATGCTGATGTCGCGGAAGGTTTCCACTGCGCCAAGCAGGTGGCCGGATTTGTCACGCAGCAGGGCCGTTGATATGCTGATGGGAAGGCGGCGACCCGCTGCGTCAATGATATGGACTTTTTTGTTGATAATGGGAATGCCGCTTTTCATCGTAG
>MWDG01000112.1 GCA_002070455.1 Deltaproteobacteria bacterium ADurb.Bin151 | reverse complement strand
TATCTCTGGATTCCCGCTTTCGCGGGAATGACAAGCATTGTTGCCAAGGGAATAAAGCTTCAGCTACCGATGTCCACGTATTTCCTATCCACAATCCACCATTCACTATCCACTACTGACCGGTAACGGCATTCAAACGCTTTAAAATAAAGTCTTCAAAAGACGGTACCGATGGTTTTATTTCCATTTCCACACGCAAAATGCAAACGGTTTTTAAGAATTCAGGATGGGCTTCCAGGCGCATGGCATCCTTTTCCGTAGTGATCCAGTAATCCGCGTGAAATTTCAGAAAATATTTTTTTAAATCTTCCAGGTCGCGTTCATCATATGCATAGTGATCTGGAAACTCCATGAACGACATGACTTCAGAACCCGCCTCAATTAACAGCTTTTTAAAAGACGCAGGTTGTGCAATACCGCAAAAGGCGCAGACTTTTTTCCCATGCAGGACGTTTTGCTCCAGGAGGTGATTTCCCTCCGGTCTGATCAAGTCCTTGAATTGATGAGCTGCGCGGAAAACAGGAATGCCCGCCTTGCTGACTATGCCGGCGACATCCGGATGCAAAGGCTCCGTTCCTCCCGCACGCGTCAGAATAATGCAGTCTGTGCGTTGGAGGCTTTCTTTTGGTTCGCGAAGTGGACCGCGTGGCAGAAGATATCCGTTCCCCAGGGGTTTTTCGGCGTCAAGCAGAACAATATCGATATCGCGGACAATCTGCCGGTGTTGGAATGCGTCATCGCAGATCAGTACGTTGCTTCCGAACCGGTCGATTGCCGACTGACCGGTAAACTTCCGCTTTGCTCCGGTGATGACGGGAATGCCGGGCAATGACCGGGCGATAAGAAGCGGTTCGTCGCCGGCACTTTCGGCTCCAAGCAGGACACTGTTTCCATCAGAAACGATATTGACGGATTGCGGGTTTTTCCCTCCGTAACCCCGGCTGATCACCGCACACTTGAAACCGTTCTGTTGAAGCATTCGGGTGAGTCCGATCACGCAGGGAGTTTTGCCTGTGCCCCCGACGGTGATATTGCCGACGCTGATGACCGGACAGGATAGCTTGACGGATTTCAGAATCTGCCGGTCATAAAGCCGGTTGCGCAAAGCAACAATCAGCCGGTAGACCAGGGAGGACAGGTAAAGCAGTGCTCTCGTAGGACTGAAACGGCGAATCGAATCTTCATCATTCCATATCCTTTGCCAATCGATCATTGCCATTTCCTTCGTCTTTAAACTGCAAATTATATAATCGGTAATATTCGCCTTTTTTAGCCATCAGGGTTTCGTGATTGCCTTCCTCAACGATTTCCCCGTTGACCAGGGCAATGATCCGGTCGGCATTGCGGATGGTCGAAAGCCTGTGAGCGATGACCAGCGTAGTGCGCCCTTTCATGAGATTATCCAGCGCTTCCTGCACTTCAATTTCCGCTTCCGTGTCCAGCGACGATGTCGCCTCGTCCAGAATCAGGATAGGCGCGTCTTTGAGCAATGCCCGCGCAATGGAAATGCGCTGTTTTTCACCGCCGGACAGTTTGGTTCCCAGTTCACCGATGTTGCTGTCGTAGCCCTGCGGGAGCTTCACGATGAAATCGTGTGCATTGGCCGCCTTTGCGGCATTGACAATGTCTTCATCCGTTCTTTGGATATCACCATACGCGATGTTGTTTTTAACCGTATCATTAAAGAGGATGGTCTGCTGTGTAACGATGGCCACCTGGCTGCGCAGGGACTGCAGCGTCACGTCGCGGATGTCCCTTCCATCGATTAGAACACGGCCCTCGGAGACGTCGTAAAAACGGGGGATCAGATTCACGAGAGACGTTTTGCCGCCCCCGCTCATGCCCACAAACGCGACGACTTCACCGGCTTTGATGGAGAGGTTGATATTATTTAAGACGGGTTTTTCTTCGTAACGGAACGTTACGTTTTCGATGTCAATGCTTTTTGTAATCGGAGGAAGATTTGCAGCGCCGGGTTTGTCGATGATGTCCGGCACGCGATCGATGATGCTGAAAATGCGTTCGCCTCCGGCGATGCCCTGGTTGATCGTGTTATTGATGTTGGTCAGGCGCTTCACCGGCTCATAAAGCATCAGCAGGGCCGCCAGGAATGAAAAAAACTTGCCGGGCGTGGAATAACCATGAACGACGCTGTAGCCGCCGTAAAAGATGACGGCGGCGATACCCAGTCCACCCAGGAATTCCATGAGCGGGCTGGAAATGGCATTGACGGAAATGGTTTTCATGACCAGGCTGAAGAGTCGTTCATTTTCTACATTGAACCGCTTGCTTTCGTATTTTTCCATACCAAAAGCCTTGACAATACGGGTGCCGGAAATGGTTTCCTGCAAAAGGGAAGTGAGTGCCCCCATGGTGATTTGTGAGGCTGTGGTGACTTTTCGCATTTTTTTGCCGAAATGGGCTATCGGGTAAGCCGTGAGCGGGAAAACAACCATGGCAATCAGCGCGAGCTTCCAGTCAGTATAAAAGATCACGCCGACCAGGCAGATCAGCGTGAAGCTGTCTTTCACCAGGGCGGTTACCGCCTCCGAAACAGTTGTCTGCACGGAAAGAACATCGTTGGTGATGCGCGACATCAAAATGCCCGTTGAATTTTCCGTGAAGAAAGCCAGAGACTGCCTCTGGATGCATTCATAAAGCCTGTTGCGCAAATCGGTGACAATGCGCATTCCGATGGAACTCATCAAAATGACCTGTCCGTAAGAGCACAGTCCCTTAAACAAAAAAATGCCGATAATCACAAAAGGGATCCACGTCAGGGCCGTCATGTCTTTGCTGACAAAAATCTCGTCAATGGCCGGCTTGGATACCAGCGGCAGGGATGCCTGCAGGCCTCCCGCAATGAGCATGAAAATCATTGCCAGAATAAAGCGCGAGGTGTACGGTCTGGCCATTTGCAAAAGTCGTTTAAAAATTTCCATAATATTTCCTATAGCATATCGCAGGCAATTTGTGCCGCTCTTCCTGCCGCGCCGGGTTCACCCAGTTTGGTGCGGATATCATTGAGTTGGGCTATGATCTCCTGTTTTTTATCTTCGTTTAATAGAATGGCCAGCACCTCGGATGCGATGCGCGGGCCGTTAGCGTCGCGCTGCAGCAGTTCCGGGGCGATCATTTTACCTGCAATGATGTTGACCAGACCGATGTGCTGCTGTCTGATGATCATTCTGGCAATCAGTTCCGAAAAAAGAGACACCTTGTAAACAATAATCATGGGGACGCTCATCAGGCCGGTTTCCAGCGTTGCCGTTCCGGAGGTAACAATTGCCAGATCGCAGCAGGCAAGAACATCATAGATCTGGCCGGAAATGATTTTAATATTTATTCCGGATTCGGCAAGCATCGCGGTGATTGTTTTTTCATCCAGTGTGTCCGCCAGGGGCAGGATATACTGCGCATCCTGGATTTGTTTCGAAATAATTTTAGCAGCATCGATCATAACGGGCAAAAGCCTGGCGACTTCCGCCGACCGGCTGCCCGGCAAGAGCCCAATGGTCGTTTTTTTTTCAGAAAGACCGAAATGAAGCCTTGCCCGGGATCTCGTAAACAGGGTCTTAACCGTGTCCCTCAGGGGATGCCCGACGTAGTGAACCGGGAATCCGTGTGCCTGGTAAAAATCCACTTCAAAGGGCAGAATAACGGCCATTTTGTCAACCAACCTCTTGATTTGCCTGACTCTTCCCTCCCGCCAGGCCCACACCTGCGGACTGATGTAGTAAAAAATCTTAATGTTTTTCTTTTTAGCAGCCCGGGCCACGATATTCAAGTTGAAATCCGGGAAATCAATCAGAATGACAAGATTCGGTTTCATCTGATCCATGAATTTTCTGATTCCGGATTTGATCCGGATGAAAGATCCGATTTTTGAAAACACCTCCGAGAAACCGACTACGGCAATATCTGCGGAGGTAGCCAGAAGCCTCACTCCCGCTTCCTGCATTTTTTTCCCTCCGATGCCGAAGAACTGCAGGGATGGATCGATGGCAAGCATTTCCCGAACAAGAAACGAACCATGCAAATCCCCGGAGGACTCCCCGGCAACGATCATCACTTTCTTTACGTTTGTTGTTGCTGCAGGGTTGCTTTGAGTTATGTTGCTTTTTTCAACGGACATTATTGACCACATCGGCTATTTGCCTGATTTCTTCCGGAGTAAGCTCCGGAAACATCGGCAAAGAAAGAACCTCGCTGGCGCAGGTTTCGCTGACGTTCAGGCTTTCTTTCAAGTTGTACATTTTCAGAAAGACGTCCTGCAGGTGGAGCGGGACGGGGTAGTATACGGCGGAGGCAATCCCCGCGCCGGAGAGCGCATCGGCAATGGCTTGGCGGTTTCTGGTGCGGATGGTAAACTGGTGGTACACGTGTCTGCAGTCGGGTCTCTCGGAAGGCAGCAGGATATCCTTCGCTTTGATGGCCCCGCAGTAGAGCGCCGCGTTGCGCCTTCTTGCGTCGTTGGACGCATCAATTTCGGGAAGCTTTACGCGCAGAATAGCCGCCTGAATTTCATCGAGCCTGCTATTGTAACCGACTTCGGAGTGGTAATAGCGGACGGCGCTGCCGTGATTGCGAAGCATTTTAATTTTTGAGGCGATTTGGTCGTCGCGGGTGATCACCATTCCGCCGTCACCGTAGCAGCCGAGATTTTTGCTCGGGAAAAAACTGAAGCAGCCTGCATCGCCCATGGTGCCGACGGTGTGTTCCCGGTATTTTGCCCCGAACGCCTGTGCACAGTCTTCAATCACCTTCAGGTGATGCTTTCGTGCAATGTCCATGATCGGGTCCATATCGGCGGCATGGCCGAATAAATGAACGGGAATGATGGCCTTGGTGCGGGGAGTTATTTTGGCCATGATCTTATCCGGATCCATATTGAACGTGTCCGGACTGATGTCAACAAAAACGGGCCTGGCGCCCACGAGCGCGACAACTTCCGCAGTGGCGATAAACGTAAAAGGTGTTGTGATGACTTCATCGCCCGGGCCGATCCCGCAGGCTCTCAAGGCGAGCATCAGGGCATCAGTGCCGTTGGCGCACCCTATAGCGTAAGGCAATCCGTGATACGCGGCAACTTCTTCCTCCAGTTTTCCGACATTAGGTCCCAGAATGAATTGCGTCTGCTCCAGAGCCTGCCCGACCGCCTGGTCAATCTTGTTTTTCAGCCGGGAGTACTGCTTTTTCAAATCAACCATCGGGATCATAATTTGATGTCCTCGTGCGTTTTCATTTTTTGAAGAATTTCCAGGGCAAGCGCCAGGGACTTGCGCCCGTCCTCTCCGGATACTGCAGGTTTGGAACGGGTCAGGACGGAACTGACAAATGCCCGGACTTCTTCTTCCAGGGGATCGTGGCTCGCCACTTCAATGTTATTCTGAACAATCTGCTGTTTACCATCGGCTCCTGTAGCCTTATTCAGCGACAGAATCTCACGCTTGCGTGTATCAACGGCATGATATCCCTCCGGTCCGAAGAAACGAAGTTTCTGCATGGTCTTGGCGCTGATGCGGCTAGCTGTCACATTGGCGATGCAGCCGCAGGCAAAGGACAGTCTCACGTTGGAGATGTCGATCTTGTCGGAAAGAACGGGAACGCCGACCGCTTCCACGCGAGTGAGAGGCGAATGGACAAACTTCAAAATGATGTCTAGGTCGTGAATCATCAAATCAAGAATGACATCAACATCCGTGCCCCGTTCAAAAAAGGGATGCAAACGGTGCACTTCGATGAAGACCGGACGGGTAATGACCTGCTCCAGCGCCATGACGGCAGGATTAAAGCGCTCCACAAAACCGACCTGGAAAACGCAGCTGTTTTTTTCAGCCAGCGCGAGCAGTTCATCCGCTTCTTCGAGGGTTGCGCAGAGGGGTTTTTCAATGAGCACATCAACGCCCTCGGAAAGAAAATCTCTGGCAACCGTGTGGTGGGCGCCCGTGGGGACGGTGATGCTAACGGCATCAACCTTGCCCAGCATTTCCCGGTGATCCGTGAAAACGCTGCATGAATAAAGATCGGCCGCCTTCTTCGCTTTTTCGATCTGCGTGTCGGATACGGCAATGATTTCACAATGGTCAATCTTGGCGTATTTCTGCAGATGATAACTGCCCAAGTGACCGATGCCGACTACGCCGACTCTTATTTTTTTCCCGTCTGTTGCCATTTTTTTCTCTCTAGCGGCATATGCTTCTTTTTGATTTTTGAATGAAGTCGATAAAATGACGCTTTTCGGGGCAGTCTTCAACATCCTCCGCTGCCTTTACCAGTGCCTCTTCCAGAAGAAGATCGGAACGGAAAATGATGCGATAGGCGTGTTTCAGGGCGGCAATGGAACGCTCCGGGAAATTTCGTCTTTGAAGCCCGATCAGGTTTAGGCCAAACAATGTGGCCCGATTGCCGTTGGCAATGGTGTAGGGGGGAATATCCTTCACCACGGCGGATGCGCCGCCTACCATGGCATGCGCGCCGATGCGGCAGAATTGATGGACACCGCTCAGGGGGCTGATAATCGCGTAATCCTCCACATGAACATGTCCTGCCAGCCCCGTCGAATTGGCTACGATCACGTGATCGCCCAGCTGGCAATTGTGAGCAATGTGAACATAGGCCATCAGAAGATTGTGGTCTCCCATCACTGTCATACCCGTATCCGCCGTTGTGGCCCGATGGATGCTGACATATTCCCGGATGGTATTAAAATTTCCGATAATGACACCGGTTTTTTCCCCACCGAATTTCAGATCCTGGGGAGGAGCTCCAATGGAACAAAATTGCAGGATTTTACAGCCTTCGCCGATTTGCGTG
>MWDG01000111.1 GCA_002070455.1 Deltaproteobacteria bacterium ADurb.Bin151 | reverse complement strand
CGTTCTTCTCTTTCTGGTTTTGCGCCGGATGACAAAGGCAACCTGGCCAAGCGCTTTTGTGGCCGCCCTGTTTGCAATCCATCCGCTTCACGTGGAATCCGTTGCCTGGGTGGTGGAGCGCAAAGATGTTCTCTCCACTTTTTTCTGGATGCTGACCATGGGAGCCTACAGCTATTATGTGGAGCAGAAAGCGGCTCAAAGATATGCTTTTGTTGTTTTGTTTTTTATCCTGGGTTTGATGTCCAAACCGATGCTCGTGACCCTGCCGTTTGTTCTGCTGCTTCTGGACTTCTGGCCCCTGCAGCGTTTTACCGAAGCGATCCCTGCGCCCCGAATTCCGGCTGCCGAGATAAGACCGGAGATTTCGGGAAAGAAAAAGAAAAATAGAAAAAAGGAAGCTGAAAAAGCAGCCATGGCGGTAAAAGCTGTAGAAGTTACAAAACCGGCCGTTCCCGAATTCAAATGGTCCTTGATTTATCCTCTGCTTTTGGAAAAAGTGCCTTTATTTGTGCTGGCCGTTCTATCGAGCATTGTAACCTACCTGGCCGCGCATAGTTCAGGGACAGCAGCATCCCTTGATGTTTTGACACCGTCTGTCCGAATCGGAAACGCGCTTGTTTCCTATGTTGTTTACATTGGCAAAATGATCGTGCCGGTCAATCTTGCTGTTTTTTACCCTCACCCGGGGAATGTAGTTTTGTGGCAGGTGCTGGGGGCGGCAATATTTTTGATTGCGGCAACCTCTGTTGTGATCTGGAAAGCCAAAAAATTGCCTTATCTGGCAACCGGCTGGTGCTGGTATCTGGGAACCCTTTTACCTGTCATCGGCATTGTTCAGGTAGGAATACAGGCCATGGCGGACCGTTACACTTATGTTTCCCTGATCGGGTTGTTCATCATGGCAGCCTGGGGAATTCCGGAACTCCTGAAAAATTGGAAACACCGGCGGGAAATCCTTGCAGTAGTATCGGCGTTGAGCATACTGGTTTTTTCCATCATAACATGGAACCAGACCGGCTACTGGAAAAACAGCATAACCCTGTTTGATCATGTTTTAAACGTTACCCGCAATAACTGGCTCATAAACAATAACAGGGG
Source organism: Deltaproteobacteria bacterium ADurb.Bin151 (assembly GCA_002070455.1). GTDB lineage: Bacteria > Desulfobacterota > Syntrophia > Syntrophales > Smithellaceae > UBA8904. The sequence goes on along the minus strand of MWDG01000111.1, from coordinate 5,769 downwards.
CCTTGCGTATAAAAATCTTGGTGATTACCCTCAGGCGATTAAAGATTTTGACGAGGCAATCCGGATCAAGCCGGAATACGCGGAAGCATATTATAACAGGGGGCTTGCCCATAAAGCGCTGGGGAATGCGGGGCAGGCGATTGCCGATTACAGCAGGGCCATCAGCATCAAACCGAATATGGCGGAGGCATATAACAACAGGGGGAACGCCTATGGGGAATCCGGTGACTGCAATCTGGCCCTCATGGATTTTAAAGCCGCACTGGAGATCAATCCGTCTTTTGCGGAAGCCTATATGAACAGAGGCAATGCCTATAACTGCCTGGGCAATTATCAGCAGGCGATTGAAGATTACGGCAGGGCGATTGAAAAAAAACCGGATTACGCAGCTTCTTATTACAACAGGGCGGTGGCTTATTCAAAGATGGGCAACGGAAAACTTGCAATTCTTGATCTGAAAACAGCGGCCGGACTGGGTGATGAACGTGCAAAGAATTTCTTGAGAAGTAAAGGGATAAACTGGTAGATTCCTTTTTTTTAATCCAAAATACGCAATAGAGATATTGTAATGTTCTGAATTTAATTTTTTGTCATTTCGACCGAAGGGAGAAATCTTTAACAAACAAGGATGATTAAGATTTCTCATTGCCCCGATTAATCGGGACTCATCGAAATGACAGATTTGCTTTTTTTATATTTCTATTGCAGAATCTGGGTTAAAAATATCTTAAGTGAAGGAAAACATGGATTTTGGCACTTATCAGAAAACAAGAATAAATCACTGGGATGCCATTGCCCGCAAGACGGATTCGTGGAGGGGGTGGAGCGCGGCTTACCATGAACGTCTTGCAGAAGTTTACCGGTTTTGGATTGCGCCCGGTCAGCGCGTTCTCGAACTGGGATGCGGCAGGGGGGATTTGCTTGCCGCCCTCAAGCCTTCGAAAGGTGTGGGCGTTGACTTTTCTCCGGAAATGATTCTGCGTGCAAAAAAGCGCTATCCGGACCTGACGTTTATTGAGGCGGACTGTCACCATCTGGAGGATATCGAAGGTCCCTTTGACGCCATTATCCTTTCGGACCTTGTTGATGACGTCTGGGATGTGCAGGAGGTTTTTGCCGGGCTTTCACGGCTCTGTCATGACAGAACAAGCATCATGATGAATTCCTACAGTCGGGTCTGGGAACTGCCTCTGTTTGTTGTTGAAAAGCTTGGTCTGGCAAAACCCAAGCTGTCACAAAACTGGCTGACCATAGACGATGTATCCCACATCATGAGCCTTGCGGACATTGATGTCATCCGAAGCTGGCATGAAATTCTGCTTCCCCTTCGTTTGCCCGTTATCGCAGGGTTCTTCAATAAGTTTCTGGCAAGGCTCTGGCCGTTTCGGTTTTTTACGCTGTCCAACTTTATTCTGGCCCGTCCACGCCCCAAAAATGTTAGCCGGGCGCCTCTGGTTTCCGTCATTGTCGCGGCGCGCAACGAAGCGGGAAACATCGCCGAGATTTTCCGGCGGACCCCGGAAATGGGTGCGGGAACGGAAATCGTATTTGTTGAAGGACATTCCCAGGATGACACCTATGCCGTTATTGAAAAAGAAATCGCCAGGCACCCCGAAAGAAAAACCCAGCTGCACCGTCAGACGGGCAAGGGAAAAGGCGATGCCGTGCGGCTGGGATTTGCCAAAGCAAAAGGCGATGTCCTGATGATTCTGGATGCGGACATGACCGTTCCTCCCGAAGATCTTCCGCGCTTTTATGAAGCCCTGGTAAGCGGCAAGGGTGAGTTTATCAACGGTGTGCGTCTTGTTTATCCCATGGAAGATGAGGCAATGCGCTTCTTTAATTTTCTTGGCAACAAGTTTTTCAGCCTGGCCTTTTCATGGCTTTTAGGTCAGCCGATTAAAGATACGCTTTGCGGAACGAAAGTTCTGCGCAAGAGCGATTATGAACTCGTTGCCGCCAACCGAAATTATTTTGGCGATTTTGATCCGTTCGGCGACTATGATCTGATTTTCGGCGCGGCCAAGCTCGGGTTGAAGATCATCGATCTTCCCGTTCGTTACCGTGCCAGGACTTACGGAACAACGAACATTCAACGATGGAGTCACGGCTTGCTGCTCTTGAGAATGGTGATGTTTGCAGCAAGAAAAATCAAATTTACCTGAAATGTACGGAATATTATTAACGGACCAATAATATTACTACGGCAACTAAATATATAGATGAGTGTCACCGATTTGTCCTCCGCCGGCGGAGGTGGCGTGAAACGCCGGAGGTGGTTGTTGTAGGGATTGCTCCTCGGTCAATCCGAATCCTCCCCCTGCACCCCCTCCATGAGGGGGACAAGAAAGGTAAGATTAATTATTTAAACACTTAATTGCCGGAGTAATAGTAACGAAATTTGATCAGATTGCAGTAACATCGTCACCCCGGCGAGGGCAGGGGTCCAGTTCAAAAAGCCTGGATTCCCGCTTTCGCGGGAATGACCCGTGTTGATATCATGAGACCATTAATATATGAAAATGACTTGTATGCATGGATAAAGGTTTATCAAAACATATTTGAGTGATTGGAATCGGCTATATGTCTGAAGATCAAAGAATTCAAAACGAAATCATCCACGGCGAATACATCCGGGAGCATGGCGAAGAGGTATGGAACTGGTCGTCGCCCGCCGGGAAACTGCGCTGGGCCAGAAGATGCAGGCTGTTTAAGGACTTTATCGGCAATCGCAAGAGCCTTGTTTTGGAAATCGGCTGCGGCACGGGTTTGTTTACCCAGGAGCTGGCTGCAACGAATAATCGGATCGTCGCCATTGACATTTCCCGCGCGTTGATCGAAAAAGCAAAGGAACGCGTTCGTGCGAAAAACGTTGAATTTGTCGTGGACAATGCCTATCAAACCAAATTCAAACCGGACAGCTACGATTTCATCGTGGGCAGTTCTTCCCTTCACCATCTGGATGTGGCTCAGGCGCTGAAGGAGTTTGCAAGAATATTGAAGCCCGGAGGCGGCATCATGTTTACCGAACCGAACATGATGAATCCGCAGATTGCGCTGGTTAAAAATATTCCGGCCGTAACCGTCTTGCCCACCCATATTGTATTTGATAACCGGCTGCGGTATGATTCAGCAGTTGGCGGAAAGTGCCGGCATGGCTCTTTGAAAATTTAAATGGATAAAGGTACGTTCAGTTGTCTGTCGGGATATTTTTTGGGGCGCTATTGATATTGCCGACTATCGGGCCGCCGGCTTCCACTGATCGGGCAACAGTTCCCGGAGTTTGTTAACCGGATGCCCCATAATCCGGCGGAGCATATCATTTAGGTATTCCCAGGGATTCACATTGCAGTTTTTGCAGGATTGGATCAGACTCATGTATAGCGCCGCCGCATGCCCGCCCCGTTCACTGCCGACGAAGAGCCAATTCTTGCGGCCCAGGGCCACCGGCCGCATGGCGTTTTCCGCCGTATTGTTGTCCGGTTTGAGAAGACCGTCCTCCAGATACCGGTAAAGCGCCGCTTTCTGATTCAGGCTGTAGTCGATGGCCTTTCTCAAGGGCTCCGATGGAATCGCCTTGCCTTTGATATCATCCAGTGTTGAAAAAATATTATCCAGAATCGGTCCGGCTTTCTCCTGCCTTAACCGATAAAGCTCTTCGGGTTTGATATCCTTTCCCGGTGTCTCCACCTCGTGATAGAGACGTGCAATTCTTGCCAGAATGTCCGTCGCCTCCTTCGGACGGGACGACGACGCTTCATCAAACTTTCGTCGGGCATGCGCCCAACAGCCGACTTCGATGATCCCTGCTCTTTTGAAAAGCTCATCATACCCGCTATAGGCGTCGGCATGCACATAGCCCCGGTAACCCTCCAGAAAATCCAGAGGCCGCCTCTTGCCGCGATCCATGGAAAAATCATACATCGTCAAAGGCGGTCCCGTTCCACCCCGGACATACACCCATAACCGGGCTTTCTTAAACTTTCCCGGATTGTTTTGATGGTCCTGAAGCGCCACCGGGGTGTCATCGGTAAATAGAACACCGCTTTCCAGAACCGCCTGTCTCAAAACAGGCTTGATGATTTTGATGCTTTCATACATCTGCATCAGCCAGCCCGATTGCGTCGCCCGGGGAATCTCCACCTTCTCCCGCTGAAAGATGGCATCCTGACGGTACAGTGGCAGATGATCAGCAAACTTGCTGACAATCACATGGGCCAAAAGCCCCACATCCGCCTTGCATTTGGCAATGGGGGAATCCGGCATCGCGGCACAAACCACGCCTTCATTATTGGGTAGCGCATATTGAGGGCGCTTATAGACTTTGACGAACAGTTTGCCGGGACGATATTCCAGTTTCTCCGAGGCCTCCACGGCAATCACTTTGAGGGGTTCGCCCGTCAGGGGAGATACTTTCCTGTCTTCCGGAATATCGATGACGATTTCCACCCGCTCCAGGTGTTCGGGAATGGGCAGGCGGCCATGCTGCACTCTTTCTTTTCTTTCTTTGCCCGGCTTGGTGATTGCGGCAACCGGCGCATCGGCTTCAACTTGAGCGGAAATCGCGGCGCTTTGGGCAAGAGATTCCTGAATAATGGAATCGAACATCATCTGATTCGGGTCAATCTTTTCGGACTTTCTTCCATAGATGCGGCGAATCAGTTGTTCGATTTGATGCTGAAGGGTGGACAGTTGCCGCTGGTTGGCTTCAAGTTTTAGTGAAAGTTGTTCGATGTGCGCTTCTTTTTGTGCAATAACAGACGCCTGCTGATCGATGATCTCGTCTTTGGATTGTGTGGCATATGGCGCCTGTGCTTCTGCGATTATCATGAAAAATCGTTTAGCACATTACATTAATAATGTCAAGCACTTATATTAACTTTTTATGCTTTTTTCTCACTTTTTTATTTATTTTTCGCATGATGGATTAGCCCCAACATAGCGCTTTTCAATCCGCTTCGGCACGATGCCTTCCAGAAGCAGGGTCAGATCACGACGGTCGATGCAGCCGCTTCGGTCGGGCACGATGAACTTGCCTTCTTCCAGGCGTTTATACCACAGTGCTAGGCCGTCTTGATCCCAATACAGCAGCTTGACCATTCTACGGGTCCCGTTGACGAAAACAAACAAGGAACCGGACAGAGGGTCCATCTCCAGTTCGGAACGGATAATCCCGCACAAGCCGTCGAAGGATTTGCGCATGTCGCAGGCGCCCCGGTAAAGATATATCCGTGTGGCGGCGGTCAGGGAAATCATCGGGATCCCATGCAGGACAGAACGGAGCGCAATATGGAGGGATCGAATCCGCGATTCACTTCGATGTAAAAACCTGCCGCGGCGACAATGCGAACGCCGGTGGCCATGCCCAAAACCGGGGAACGAAGTTCGAGAAATCCCGATCCGGACGTTTCCTGTTTTGAAATCCGGCGGCGCCAGGCATAGAATGCATTTGTTCGTATATCCCGGCTCCGGCAATAGTCGGCTATAGTCATGCCGCTTGTCTTTTGTGATTCGATCACTTCCCGCCAATGGGTATAGCGCTCTTCGATGGTCATCATCCCGCCTCCAGTTGAAAAGTATTTGCATTACTGGCGGAACTCATACCCCGACCGGCGGCATACGTAAAGATGGGTGGGCAAGACGGTTACCTTCTGGGCATTGCCGGGCCACTGGCGTCTGCCTGTGAGAAGGTGCCCCTTCTCAGAGAAATTGCCGGATCATTAATCATACAATGCAGGAAATGAGTGATAGCGGAGGAAAACCACCTCC
>MWDG01000110.1 GCA_002070455.1 Deltaproteobacteria bacterium ADurb.Bin151 | reverse complement strand
ACCGGTTTGCGAAGATTTGGGCAGGCTTTTGATAAACGAGTCCGCAATAAATGCCTCCAGCGGGTTGTCCACAACGGCAAGCCGGCTCCAGATTTTGTCAAACGTGACTCTGCCGATTTTGGGATACATCATCAGGAGCCTTCGCCAGGCCAGTTCATCATGCGGGTTCACCAACACCCGCATGTAGGACGTGACATCCTTAATGTGCGCCTGCTCAAAAAAGCGGATGCCCGACCGGATATCAAAGGGAATGTCCCGCCGTACAAATTCCATCTGCACTTCCATCGAATGATAATGAGCGCGATACAAGACAGCCATTTCAGAAAACGGAACGCCGCCGCGGGAAAGCTCCGTGATTCTCTGGGCGACAAAATCCGCCTGTTTCAATACATTTTGCGCGGAAACAATGACCGGCCTCATTCCTTTGCCGCGGACAGCCTTCAGGTCCTTGGGAAACTGGTTTTCGTTATTGTTGATGCTCAGGTTCGCCAGATGCAGGATTTCCGGCGTACTGCGATAGTTGGTTTCCAGTTTGAATATTTTGCAGTCGGGATAGCGCTCCGGGAAATGGATGATGTTTTCGAAGTTGGCGCCGCGAAAAGAATAAATACTTTGTGAATCATCGCCCACAACCATCAGGTTGCGGTGTCCCGAAGCCAGAAGATCGATAATCTGTGCCTGAATGATGTTGGTGTCCTGATACTCATCGACCAGCAGATGCAGGAAACGACCCGAAAGTATCTGCAGAACATCCGGATGATCCAGAAGCAGCCGCCGGCAGTTAATCAGCAAATCGTCGAAATCCATCACACAGAGATCTCTCTTTTTTTGCTCGTAGCGACAGGCAATCTGATGGATATCCGGACTGAGATGCACAAAGAAGGGGTATCTTGATGCAATCACCTCTTCCAGCGTGCTCTCGGTGTTAAGCGCGAGACTGATCATCTCGGCAATGATATTGTTTTTGGGGAATTTGGTCAGTTTGGTGTCAATCTTTAGTTCCGCCATCGCCTGCGCGATGATCTGTCGTGCATCCTCGGTGTCCACAATGGAAAAACTTTTTTCATACCCCAGGCGGAATGCGTAGCTTCTCAGGAAACGGTGGGCAATGGAATGAAACGTGCCGCCCATGATTTTTCCGGTATAGCGATGAACAAGGTCTTCCACCCGGTTCAGCATGGACCGGGCGGCTTTGTTTGTAAACGTCGCCAACAGAATCCTATCAGGACTGATGCCATTTTCCAGAAGATGTGCGACCCGGTAGGTCAGGGTCCGCGTCTTACCGCTTCCCGCCCCCGCAAGAACAAGAAGCGGACCACCTTCTTCTGTGACGACCCGGTACTGTTCGGGATTCAGCTCTTTTTCATACTCAATCATTGAATTATTGAGGTTTTTAGGATTGCAGGGTTTTCTTGATATCTGCCACCGTATCCTTGGAACTGAGCGACAGGAAAGTCTTCAGCAACCCTTCTTTTTCATAAAAACCGATGAGCGGCGCCGTTTTCTGGTTGTATGTTTCCAGACGGTTGGTAATCGCCGCTTCCGTTTCGTCATCCCGCTGGATGGTCTCGTGATTACACAACTTGCAGGTTCCGTCTTCCTTCGGCGGATTGCTTTTGATATTGTAAATGGCCTGACATTCGGGATTGCAGCAGGTTCTTCGAGTCGTCAATCGATCCAGGATGACGTCGCGCGGGACGTCCAGATTGGCCACAAAATCCATTTTTATATTGAGCTTGGCCAGCAGTTTCTTGAGCTCTTCCGCCTGCGGAATCGTTCGGGGAAAACCATCCAGAATGAATCCGTTTTGGCAATCCGGTTCCTGAAGCCTTGCTTCCATGATGTCCATGATTAAGGAATCAGGCACCAGGTCTCCCCGGTCCATGTATTCCTTGGCTTTCTTTCCCAGAGGAGTTCCCTCTTTCACGGCGGAACGTAAAATGTCGCCTGTCGATATCTGCACGGATCCGTCAAATTCCGTCAACAATTTGGCTACTGTACCCTTACCTGCGCCCGGCGCGCCCAATAATATGATTCTCATGCTTTCCTCCCGATGCTGTATATCTGATATTTAGACTGCGGGGCTTATAATGCAAAAACAGCAGGCGGTCAAGTCAATTAGAAACCGGAGCAACGGATACCATCGGCAAAGTGGCAAAAGGTCGTCTTCCCGGCGAATACCCTGATAACCTGAAGGGCACGCGAGCCGGGAACCAGTTTAAATAATGCCTGGATGCCGGCCTGCTAGGTTGTGTCGTGATTCCAGCTTTCGTCATTCCGGACAAGCGAAGCGCGATCCGGAATCCAGGAATAATGGAACTGGTTCCCCGCTTTCGCGGGGACGACGTCTGGATTCCCGCCTTCGCGGGAATGACCGCTTTTTATCATTCTGACACAGTCTCGCACTAGAATGACAAAATATAAAGACAATTGTGAGATGATTAATATTTGAGTTCCATGCAGAACTTATCGATTTTTTCAGGAGGGGCGATGGGATAGTCGCCGGTGTAACAGGCAAGACAGAAACCCTCTTTTTGCATTCCGGTGGCTTTGACCATTCCGTCAACACTCAGATAGTGAAGTGAATCCAGGCCGATAAAGTCGGCAATGGCTTTTTCGTTCTCTTTTTTCGTGGCAATCAACTCTCCCTTGGAGGAAAAGTCGATGCCGTACGGGCAGGGAAACATGGTGGGTGGACAACTGATCACCATGTGAAGTTCCTTGGCGCCCACCCCCTTAAGGTGTTTCACGCGGTTGCGGCTTGTCGTGCCGCGGACAATGGAATCCTCGACAATCAGGACTTTCTTTCCTTCCAAAAGCGGTTTAACCGGGTTGAGTTTCACCCGCACGGCAAAATCGCGCATCGGCTGGGTCGGCTGAATAAAAGTGCGGCCAACGTAGTGATTGCGGATCATGCCCATCTCGAAGGGAATGCCGCTTTCTTCCGCGTAACCGATCGCGGCGTAATTTCCGGAATCCGGAAACGGCATCACCAGGTCAACATCCGGCCGGTATTCCCTTGCCAGTTCATGACCCAGTCGTTTTCTGCACAGATAAACATTCTGGCCGAATATCTGGCTGTCGGGGCGGGCAAAGTAAATCAGTTCAAAAATGCAGTGGCAATGTTTCATGATGGGAAAAGGTTTCAAACTCCTGTACCCCTGCGCATCAATAATAATGATTTCACCGGGCTCTACATCCCGAATGTACTCGGCACCTACCAGATCAAACGCGCAGGTCTCGGATGCCACCACCCAGCCGCCATTGAGTTTGCCTAAAGCCAATGGCCGGAAGCCTCGCGGATCGCGGGCCGCAATAATTTTGTCCCGCGTCAGCATCACCATGCTGTAGGCGCCTTCAACCTGCTGCAGCGCAATGGAAAGCGCCTTCTCCAGCCCTCTCTTTAAATGAGGCGCCATTAAATGGATAATGACTTCACTGTCCATCGTTGACTGAAAGATTGACCCCCGGCTTTCCAGTTCAGAACGCAGGGACTGGGCGTTTACAATATTGCCGTTGTGCCCAAGGGCGTAATATTCCTCGCCCACATGCACAAGAAAGGGTTGAGCATTGGATATCGTGGAAGAACCCGTGGTGGAGTAACGGACATGGCCGATCGCGAGCGATCCGGTAAGCTTCTGTAAAATGGATTCCTTAAACACGCCGGAGGCTAGCCCCATGCCTTTATGTTCGAAGACATGACAACCGTCGGACACAACAATACCCGCAGATTCCTGTCCGCGGTGCTGAAGGGCGAAAAGACCAAAATAGGTTACGCGCGCCGCATCTTCATGTCCGTAAATGCCGAAAACACCGCACTCCTCACGGGGACGGCCGTTTTCATTCAGAGGTGCGCCAAATACTGTCATTTTTTATGGTACTCCTGCAGAGAGCATACGTTCCAGTCCTGATGGTTCATCGCTTTCGCCGCTTCGGCAAGCGCCCGCGCTCCCGCCAGCGTAGTGGTGTAAAGAATATTGTAAGCCAGTGCACCGCGGCGGATGTGATAGGCGTCACGGGACGATTTGCGTCCCACACTGGTGTTGATAACCATCTGGATGTCGCCGTTCTTGATATAATCAATGACGTGCGGCCGGCCCTCACTGACTTTATTGACAACAGTGGCGCCAATACCTTGTTGACCGAGATACTTCGCCGTCCCTGACGTCGCCAGAATTCTGTAACCCAGCTGATCAAATAACCGGGCAACGTTCACAATCCTGTTTTTATGATCATCATGAACGCTGATGAAGACGGACCCGGAAGCCGACACCCTGAAACCGGCCGCCATCTGCGATTTGGCAAAGGCCAAGCCAAAGGATTCATCGATACCCATCACCTCTCCGGTGGACTTCATTTCCGGTCCAAGACCGACATCCGCTTCCGGGAAGCGGTTAAACGGAAAAACGGCTTCCTTGACGGAGATGTGCTTCGGTTTGATGGTTTTGGTAAAACCCAGTTCCTCCAGACTTTTGCCCAGCATCACCTTGGTGGCCAGCTTTGCCAGAGGCACACCGATCGCCTTGCTGACAAACGGCACCGTGCGCGAAGCGCGCGGATTGACTTCCAGCACATACAGGGTCCCGTCTTTCACAGCATACTGAATATTCATGAGGCCGACCACGTTAAGCTCGGCCGCCAGCATCTTCGTTTGTTCTTCAATCCGGTCCATCAATGACCGGGAAAGGGTAAGCGGTGGAAGGACACAGGCGCTGTCGCCCGAATGTATTCCCGCTTCTTCGATATGCTCCATGATTCCCGCCACAACGGTTGTCCGTCCGTCACTGATTGCGTCCACGTCCACTTCAACAGCGTCCTCCAGAAACTTATCGATCAAAACCGGGTGTCCGGGAGAAACAAGAAGTGCTTTGGCCATGAACGATTTGAGTGTTTCCGGATCGTAGATGATTTCCATCGAACGTCCACCCAGCACGTAGGATGGACGGACCAGAACCGGGTAACCGATGCGCCCGGCCGCAACCAGCGCCTGCCCGACATCCATGGCCGTATCATTCTCCGGCTGATTGAGATGGAGCTTGTGAACAATCTCCTGAAACCGGTCGCGGTTTTCCGCACGGTCAATGGAGGTAGGCGAAGTTCCAACAATCGGCACACCGGCTGCTTCCAGGCCGCGCGCCAGATTGAGCGGTGTCTGGCCTCCAAACTGAACGATAACCCCGTCGGGTTTTTCTGTTTGTATAATATGCAAAACGTCTTCCAGCGTCACCGGCTCGAAAAACAGTTTATCCGATGTGTCGTAATCCGTGCTGACAGTTTCCGGATTGGAGTTGATCATGATGCTCTCGATGCACTCCTCGCGCAAAGCAAAAGAAGCATGGACACAACAATAATCAAATTCAATGCCCTGTCCAATCCGGTTTGGACCGCCGCCGATGATCGCTACCTTCTTTTTGGCGGATGGCCTTGATTCATTCTCCTTTTCATAGGTGGAATAATAATAAGGCGTGTAGGCTTCGAATTCCGCTGCACAGGTATCGACCAGTTTATAAACCGGAAAGATATCTTCTTTTTTACGCCAATCCCGGATCTCCTGTTCTGTCTTCTTCCAGAATGCGCTCAAAGCCCGGTCTGAAAATCCCATTTCTTTTGAGGCCCGTAAAAGCTCAGGCGTTGGTTCCGAGTTTTTCAGTTCGTCTTCCGCCTCCAGAATATTCTGGATCTGGTGCAAAAACCATGGATCAATTTTTGTGATGTCATAAACATCGTTCAGAGTCATGCCGTCTTTGAGCGCTTCGGCAATATAGAAAAGCCTCAGTGAATTGGGCTTGATGAGCTTGCTTTTCAGAAGCGCCTCTCTTTCCTGCCGGTCTTCGGGCAAGTCCTGCCCGAATCCGAAACGGCCGATTTCCAGCGAACGGACCGCTTTCTGCAGCGCCTCTTTAAACGTACGTCCTATCGCCATCGTTTCACCCACCGACTTCATGGAGGTGGTAAGAAAGTCCTCTGTCTCCGGGAATTTTTCAAATGTCCAACGCGGAATCTTCACAACACAGTAATCGATGGTCGGCTCAAAGGACGCCATTGTCTCGCGAGTAATATCGTTGGGAATTTCATCAAGTGTGTACCCCACAGCAAGTTTCGCGGCGATTTTAGCAATCGGGAAGCCTGTCGCCTTCGAAGCCAGTGCCGATGAGCGCGACACTCGCGGATTCATTTCTACAACAATCATCTCGCCGGTTTGTGGATGAACGGCAAACTGAACATTGGAACCACCCGTCTCCACACCGATTTCGCGCATGATGGCAATTGCAGCATCCCGCATGGTTTGATATTCCCTATCCGTGAGCGTTTGCGCCGGTGCTACCGTGATCGACTCACCCGTGTGCACACCCATCGCATCAAAATTTTCAATGGAACAAATGATGACGACATTGTCGGATTTGTCGCGCATGACTTCCAGCTCATACTCTTTCCAGCCCAGCACAGATTCTTCAATCATGACCTCGGATATCATGCTGGCATCCAGACCTGACTTCGCTATATCTATAAGCTCTTCACGGTTATAAGCCACGCCGCTCCCGGTTCCGCCAAGCGTGAAAGACGCCCGTATAATAAGAGGGAAGCCGATTTCTTCGGCAATTTTCATCACCTCCGGCATACTGCGCGCAAAACCGCTCCTTGGCATCCTGAGGCCGATTTTTTCTATCGCATGTCTGAACTTCTCGCGGTCTTCCGCTTTATGAATAACGTCGAGGGATGCACCGATCATCTCGACGTTATACTCCTTAAGCACACCGGATTCCGCCAGCGCCACGGCTGTGTTGAGACCGGTCTGGCCACCCAGCGTGGGGAGCAGCGCATCCGGACGCTCACGGGCGATGATTTTCGCCACAGCCTCAGGTGTAATCGGTTCTATATAGGTGCGGTCGGC
>MWDG01000109.1 GCA_002070455.1 Deltaproteobacteria bacterium ADurb.Bin151 | reverse complement strand
CGCCTTTTACTGTTATACTTTTTTCTATGTTTTTGATGCGGCGTTCTTTAACAACAATTCCTTCCAGCTGATAGTTCATTTCGGTTTTCGTTTTATTTTCCCGGCGGTCCTGTTCTTTCAAAGGCTGTATCTGCGGTTTTGTATCGTCTGCATTTTCAGCTTTATATGTTTCCTGCGCCATCAAAGTCGTAGCAGTTGCAAGCACTAAAAACGTTATCCATCCCAACATTCTCATGATTAAAACCCTGTTCTTTGTTTTTTTACAGACATCGTGAATGCCGGTCGGTCAATCGGCATTCACGATGGTTTATCCGGCTTGATACTCGTCAAGCAAGCTCAGTCAATATTCGCTATTCATCATATGCCTTGGCATACGCTGGCGGATTCTTTGCGGCATAATCATACTCAACAGCAGCGGCGCTGATCAGTTCAATCCGGACAGGGAAATTGATCTTGGTTCCCGCAACCACATTGCCGGAGGCATCGATCTGAATGATGAAATCGTAATCCGGCAAATAATACGCCTGCTGCATGGCGGCATACGTCCATCCTGTTTGAGATTTCGTGTCATCCAGGGCAATAATTTCATAGGTATAAGAAGCCGGCGTTCCGGTCACGTAATCCGTGAGAAACTGTGTCAGCGGAATAACGTTTACATTCGTGTAAGCTCCGAAACTTTTCTTTGAAACTTCGAATTTCGTCGTCGCTAATCCCGTGCTTGTCGCGTAGGTTGCATCATCCACATGGTTGTCTGCCGTGGCTGCCACTTCAAATGTCGCGATAGTCCCGTCGGCATCAGGCCTTTTCACATCAATCTTCCGGAACATATAGATGTCATAGACATACTTAATATTATACATTTTAACCTGGGTCGGAGGTTCTGCCACCGATCTGGGATAATGCACTTTCCCGCTGTAATTTAAATCCAGCAGATACCCCAGGACAAACTGATCCCACGTTAAATCGGCATTATAGTACCCCTGGCCGATAAACTTTGTCCGGTTGCTGAATCCGTCCTGCTTGGAGCGGAGGACTACGGAATATAGTTTCCGGGCATCATGTGTCTCTAACACGCCGTCAGGATCCGGCGTCGCCGCATTGACGGCAGCCTTATCCACAAACTGATCCAGCGCATACCCTGAAACCTCCGTGCCCTTGCCGTAATCAATTCCATTTGTTAACGTATAACCGGAAAATAGCGCGGCTGCCTCATTGGCAATAAGACCCCCGTCCTGTTCATATTGATATTGGTCCGGTAGGGTATAGTGTAAAAAACCCGAGGCCGTCTTGACGGCATCATCACTATTGTCTTTTCTGGCAGCAATTTTTTTGTTGTTGTCCGTAGAAAGATCGACATCGGCATTGCTGACCGTGACAGGGATGGTTGCCGGAACGAATATATATCCTTCTCTTTTCGGCGTAATCGTGTAATTGCCCGCCTCAATGCCTGCGATAGTATAATTACCGTTGGCATCGGTTGTCGCCGTTTCGATTACGGCGCCACCAACCGCCGCCGCGCCTGCTGTGCCTGACGCATCATCGCTCAATTCAACGGTAACGCCGGCAAGCCCGGAACCGTTGTCATCGACGACAACGCCCTTCACGGAATAGGTGGGGTCATCGCTTCCACTCGAACACCCGCCAAGAAACAGTGCAATCATTAAAATAAAAAATAAACAGACCATCTTTCTCATATCAAAGCCTCCATAATGAAATATTTTCTTTTTCGTCACGTTCTTCCTCCTTCTATTGATTTATTGGATCTCGTCCAAAAGAAATAAAACGGCAATCCGGAAACGGCCAGGCAAAGTCCGATCAATGAGGTTGCGGGCTTTTCTATAAAAATCTGTCCGCCGATCCAGAGATAAACAATAATGAATAGAACGGGAACGATCGGGTAACCCCAGGTCCGGTATGGACGGGCGAGTGCCGGCCTGTTCCATCGCAGAACCAGGTGAGCGGTACCGGTGGCCACGGAAATAATAATTATGGTAAAAACAACATAGCTCAAAAGGTGATCGAACGTTCCGAGACAAACCAAAAGAGCGGCCAAAACGGTTTGACTTAAAATGGCCAGATGCGGTGTGTGAAAACGAGGATGAAGACGCTTTAAAAAAGACCATAAGATTTGATCTTCGGACATGGCATAAAAGATCCGCGATCCGGCCATGATGGTGGCATTGATACTGGAACAAATAGCCAGAATAATAGCCACGGAAATCAGCAAGGAGATGGCGGGGTTAAACAGAGCGGCTGCGGTCTCCTGCCCCACATTAACGATTCCTGCAAGTCCAGTGAGAGGCAGAGCATAGAGATAGGTGACATTGATCAGCGTATAAAGGATGCTGACAATGACCGTGCCCAACAGCAAGGATAAGGGAAGATTGCGCCCGGGATTTTTAATTTCACTGCCCACATAAGCCGAGGCGAACCATCCGCTGTACGTGAAAACGATGGCAATCATGGCGGAACCGAAAATTTTTGAAACAGGAGGTGCTTGCGTGGAAACGGCAGAGAAGTGTCCCCAGCTGCCGTTTCCAAACATAAGACCGGCGGCAATAAAGATCATCAGAATCATCAGAGAACCCAGAGTAAAAAAATCCTGCGTTGTCCCTCCCCAGCGAATGCCCCGGTAATTAATCAAGGAGAAAAAAAATATTATTCCCAGTGCCAGCCCCTTTTCCGATAACGGATTATTCAAAATCAGCAGGGGTTTCAAATAACTGACTGCCGCCAGAGAAAGAGCGGCAATCGAGCCCGGAATAATGATCCAGAAATTGATCCACCCCAGAAGAAATCCGGCCCACGATCCATAGCCGGCTTTTAAAAACAGGTAGTCGCCACCTGCCTTCGGAAACATCCCGGCCAGCTCGGCATAGGTCAGCGCGCCCAAAAGGGTAACCAGTCCCCCCAAAACCCATATCCCGATAAAGAACAATGGATGGGGAAGTTCCCTGGCCAAAAAGCCGCTGGTCGTAAATATTCCCGCGCCGACCACATTGCCGACAACCAGCAAGGTGGCGTCCGCAAGATTCAATTCCCGTTTAAGCTGCATGTCTCCGTTTCCTTTATTTCAGGCAGAAGCCGACATAAATCATTCCCAGCCAGGACTCCTTTTCTTCATTTTCGTCGCGGACCGCTTCCAGAACCTCACTTAACGTGGTTTTGATCAACCGCTTGCTGTTGGAATAACCGGCACGAATTGCAAAGGTCACCGGGGTGGTCCCCGGATAATATTTTTTCAAGAGCGGGATGAGACTTTCAATCTCGTTAAGTCCCATGAAGACGGCCAGTGTATCGCCTTGATCGGCCGCGGACTTGACCAGAGAGGGATTTTCTTTTAGTGCCCAGGGGGAGGATAAAACAATTGAACCCTTGCAGGCCATTTCCTTTCCGATCAGCGCGTTGGCGGCATTAAAGGCGCTGACGCCCGGAAGATATTGTTTCTCATCATCGGCGAGCGCTGCATTGATTCCACGGAAACTGCCGTAAATCGTCGGATCGCCGTATTCCAGCAGGGCGACGGATTTCCCCTGATTCAGTGCTTCGCGGATTAGAGCGATTGCCTTGTCAACCCGTTGGGTTTTTAATTTTTCCCGTTCGGGATGAGATAATTTTTTGTGCTCGTTGTCTTCAGCGGATTTTGGCACCAGTGTAAAAGGATCAAACAGCACCGGACGATGCCCAATGTAAAAGGCGTAACGTTTGGCAATGTCTTCGGAGCAGACGACGGCGTCAGCTTTGTTCAGATAATTCAAGGCCTCCAACGTTATCAGGCTGCTATCGGCGCAGCCTACACTGATAATATATACTTGGGGAGATTTTTTGAGATTAATGACCTCGATGTTTTCGATGCCTTTCACGTTCCGGTCGGAAGACAAATCATGCGGAATATGCAGTGTAAATCTGCCTTCTTTTGCCGCGTTTGGATTATCGTTTCCATCGGCAACCAGAATGCGTTCTCCTGCCGGATCCAGAAACAATTCTCCGAAGGACACAGCGGCGCGATAACCGTCGGAATGGGTCACCAGATAAACGGTACTGATATCCATTGTTGCCCCCGCCTTTTCCAGAAGTTTGACCAGCGGAACACCGCTGACGTGTTGCACGCCGTGATACCCCTTCAATGAACCGGTTACTTTAATCGTGGCGCTCTCCCGGGGCCAGCCTGACAGATCGGAAATTATCAGAGGCGTTTTGACCGCCCCGTCAACGGCAAACGATGGGACATATTGATCATCGGCATTGCGGATTTTCATCGATGGATTCAAAACCATGACATCGATAGACACAATGGATTCCATGCAACGGTCGGTGTACAAATCGCTGGCTATAATTAATTTGGGAAATCCTATGGGACGATTCAGTGTATTTTGCCACTTCTCGCGTCCCTGGGGCAGTTCGGGCAGAACCGGTTCGGCGGCAAAAGCGATGATGAACTCAGCGGGATTTCGATAAAATACTTCTCCCCAGGAAAGAACGACTTGCTTGCCGACGGCATTACGAATGACAATGCACACATCCAGAAATTTTGAAAAAGAAGCATCTTCTTTCTGTATGTGCGCCATCTCCAGGATTGTGCGCAGAGGAATTCCCCGATAATAAAAAGCACCGGAATAGAATTCATCTCTATCGACTTCATTAAGACGAACGGTACTGGATTGAAATTTGGCAAGGTCTTCGGCTGCCAGTCGAATCGGCTGTTGAACCGCGCCGGAAATACTGAAGCCCGAAGAAGAGACTGCCCCCCATCCCTTCGCCTGAAAAATGAGAAGCAACATGAAGCAACAAGACAACAGCACAACTTTTTTTCTCATCCGGTTAGTTTCCTCCTCAGGTTTTTTTTCTTTGCGGAAAATACCAGGACATCAAAAGGCACAGGACGGCAAAACATACAATGACCACCGCCACACCCGGATCTTTTTTGATGATCAGCATTAATTCCTGATCTGCCGCATTTTCTTGTGAATGTTTTTTTGTAATAATATCCAAATGGATACTCATTCCCTGCCAGTATATCGGATGTAAGACCCGCAGTTCTCTTATCTCTGACGTTTGCGGACCCTGAAGCTCCAGCACGATGCTGCACTGCTTTAATGCTCCTTCAAAAGCCGCAGGCGCCGTATAACGTTCAATTTCCCGGCTGACCACTTCTATACTGATGCCTTCAGGCAACGCGATTTGCTGATTCAAACGAACCGGCACATTCTGTTCATAGATTGCAATCAGACTAAAAAAATGCCCGACAAGGATAAATAAAAAGCAAAAATGAATCAGGGACGGAGCAATTTTTACAGAAAACACGCGGAACCCGGATTGCTTTCTTTGCGGCCATAGTTGGGCTATTCTTTTGGCCGCGCAGACAAACGTGTTGACTCCCAGAAAAAATGCGAGAATAAACAAAAGAACAACCCACGAACTTTGACCTATGTGATATTGCCCGTACTGGATAAACCAGTCCTGAACCAGAGAATGATTTAACGGCTTGAAGAGGCTCGGATTAAATTTTATAAAATAAGCGCCGGCGGCCAGATTTAAAGAGATGGCAAAGATAAGCCAGAAATTGACTTTGATATCACCGCAGAAATTCCAGATTTGTTTCATCACTGCGTCTATCCTCCTATCCTGGGGAAACTGAAAGCGCTTAATTGAACGCTGTAATTAAAAATAAGGAGGAGCGCTGCGCCACCCAGGGCAAACCAGGATTCATGTCTTGAGTTCCAGGTCGGGAAATACCGTAAATGTAAAACGGCGGCATAGTAGCACCAGATGGAAGCCGACTGTATATGCTTGGTGCTCCAGTGCATCGGAAGAGACCAGCCCAGATAGGCCCAGTAGGCTCCGACAACCTGGGATATACTGTAAAAAATAAATCCCGCAGCGATCAAAGAATTAAAAAGTTTATCCTGATCTTTTCCTCTTAAATGGAAGAAAGCAAACCATGCACCAAGAATAAAACAGGCTTGTGCAATGATGTCGATGCTGTAATATACCGACACAAGGATCGTTTGATGCTGGGGTCCGGAAGGCATGATTCCCCGGGGGAAAAACAAGCCCAGCACGGAAAAGAGGCTGACAGGAATAATCGTTGAATCAATAATCGCCCGGATCTCTTCATTTTTGGAAAAGAATCGCATCATCAGGCAGATGGCAGCCATCGACCAGGGCAGAAAATAGCTTGCGTCAAAAACAGGATTGACAAACCAGATGCCCAGAGACAGGCCACGGCTTATTTGAAAAAGGGTATGCGAAATGAAACCGATAAGAAAAGTATAGAAACCGGTTTTCGGTTGACGACAGAGATAGAAAACCAGACCGAGCAGATAAAAAACAATGGCAATTGGGAAAGCGAACTGGAAAATCAACGTAATCACTTAAACTATCTGAACTGAATTTTAATCATGTGCACAGTTTAAAAAACAGTCAAAAACCTCCCGAAATCATCATGCTACACAAAGCATAAGCTATATGTAACATATGTTTTGTATAGCAGATATGTCATTTTTGACATAAATGTCAAGAAGAATTTATTTTTAGTACCTGAAAGCGAGACTTAAAATAGGAGAAAGATAATGATACGCATGGCATATATTATAATAAACAGGGATACTTGACTCGGTGAGAAACGAACCCGTCATATTTCAATATATTTTTTACTAAAGCTTGGGTTTCATAATCAACAAGCTTCACAAAAAGAAAGAGGCCCGGAGTTTTTTACTCCAAGCCTCTTCAAATTTTATTCTTTCAACTTGCTTTACTTTTTATCGTCGGCGATCATGAGTTTGCCTTCGTGTTCCATCTCTTTGACCCATTTCGGATGCAGCATTCTCAATACCGGCAACTCCATCTTCCCGCTGATCATCGCGGAAACAGATCCGGGATTACCAATGGTCCCCAAATACAGGTGAACAAAGAA
>MWDG01000108.1 GCA_002070455.1 Deltaproteobacteria bacterium ADurb.Bin151 | reverse complement strand
CTGGACCAGAAATAACGTGTTCAGAATTTTTTATATATCAATAAAAGATCACAAAAAATGTTATAGATAATCTTATAAGTCGTTAAAGAAACTAAAGCACAGGGGTGAATTATCGAAACGATACTCAAAAATATTCTATTCTCTTTGATGCTTGTTGGATTTATCTGCAATCTTTCTTTTGCCGCAGATGAATTTTCACTTTTGCGGGAAGAACGGATCGGCGAGCTTCGAATTAACCTGTCTGAACAGGAAGTCAAAAAGAAAATCCATTGCTCCCTGAAGCTTGGACCGGAAAAGTTGTGGGGTGCAGACGGCGCTTATCACCAGACATGGGATTATACCGGTTGTGGAATCAGACTCGGCATGGTTTCAGAAAAAAAGGGGGCTCCAAAGTCCATAGAATCCATTACGTTGGTCAGTCCGGGTAATCTGAGCACCAAACGGGGAATCCGGATCGGGAGCACCGAGCAGGAGGTCATGGATGCCTACAAACCATACTGGAACAAAGAGGACAGCAAATCCTTCAATATCTTTGTGGCAGGTTCTGTCTACGGAGGGTTAATGTTCAACTTTCAAAATGGTAAAGTGAGCCGGATCTTCCTTGGGGCCGCTGCTGAATAACCTCAACGGTCATCCGACCAGCTTGGGTATCTATTTATTCAGCCGTTCCCCCTGGACATTACGATCAGGTGAAATGCGGCTGAAGAGCACTGCAATCAACCGTTTCTGAATGCTTCACATTTTTCTTAAATTGAGCGATCCCGCGGGCGACCTCATCAAGCCGATCCGATGACGTAATCAGGCAGATATTCATGGCGTCCAGTTTCCGGATATCCCGGGACAAACAATCAAAAAAACCGGTTATCATGGCTTCCAGCATACCGGCAGCATTGAGTTTCGAACGCCCGTCACCCGGCAGGTCAAATGAAAATTCCTGAAATTTCAGTGCATCAACTGCTCCGGCAATTTCATATGCCGCGTTGTACATTCGATCGTAAGAGATATCGGAAAGGCCACCCAATCCGAAAAGAAAAAGGAAATCCGCGTTGATGCGCCCGGGAAAGGGGATGATCACCTTCTCCTGAAATTCGCCGTTTATATGACCCTGCTTGATTTCCCTTGAAATCAGGCTGTTCAAGCGCCAGTCTATCAGACCGCATGCCCCCCGCGGGGGTTTTTCATCGCTGAAACAACCCAGAACCAGGCATTTATGCTTTTGCAGGTCGGGCGGATGGGTGGACAGGTTTATCTGCATGATCCTTACTGATTTTCAAATTGAGGGCATCAAGAATCCCGTTGATAAAAGAACCGGAGTTTTCCGATCCAAATGTTTTCCCCAGATCGACCGCTTCGTTGATACTGACTTTGGGTGGAATGTCTTCACAGTAGAGAAATTCAAACGCGGCCATCCGCAATATACTGATATCAACTTTGGACATGCGACTTAGCGACCAGTTATCGGAACAACCCGCAATCAGGCTGTCCAATTCTTCCCGATGATGCCAGGTCCCTTCGATCAGAGTGGCTGCAAATTCCTTGGCTGACCTGGGCACGATAAAGTTCCCCCAGAAAAGCTCCATGGCTTTCTCCACGTCAAGATCGACAAAATTCAGACTGTAAAGAACCTGAATGGCAACTTCGCGTGCCTTTCTCCTGCCCTGCATCTAATCCCCAAATCCCTGAAGCACCGGCTTTCTCCGGCACTGTTTATTGGCATCCATCAGGCTACGCATTCATTTTTTTAAACAGGTCAACCATTTCGATAGCCGCCATTGCCGCATCCGCACCTTTATTGCCGGACTTCGTACCGGCCCGTTCAATGGCCTGTTCAATCGTATCCGTTGTCAAAACACCGAAGACCACTGGAACATCCGCTTCCAGCCCGACATTGGCGATTCCCTTGGATACTTCGGCGCTGACATATTCAAAATGCGGGGTCGCACCACGAATGACTGCGCCAAGGCAAATGACCGCATCAAAGCGGGCACTCTTGGCAAGTTTTTTTGCCGCGAGCGGCAGCTCAAACGCACCGGGCACCTTGTATATCAGAATGTCTTTTTCATCCGCGCCAGCCCGGACCAGCGTATCGACCGCTCCTTCAATTAACCGTCCGCTGATGAAATCGTTGAAGCGGCTTGCGGCAATTGCAAACTTCATTCCCTTGGCAACGATTTTTCCTTCAATGATTTTCGGCATGATTTCAGCACCATCCTTTTTATTTTAAATTTGTCATCTCGCTCACACAGGACGAGCGTTAATTCTCCTCAACTTGCCGGGGACATGATAACGTTCATTTCATAACTCGACAGCGTTCTGCGAGGTGGTTGATTCCGGGCACAGTGCGCCTCCTGTTTTTTAAAGCTCCAGGATATGACCCATTTTACTCTTTTTTGTGGTCATGTAGCGGATGTTGTTCTCATTGGGCGGTATCTCTATCGGTACACGTTTGCTCACTTCTATACCATATCCTTCGAGTCCGACAATCTTCTTGGGATTGTTGGTCATGAGTTTCATTTTGTGTACACCCAGATCGGCTAGGATCTGTGCACCGATGCCGTAATCGCGCAGGTCCGCCTTGAAACCCAGTGCAATGTTTGCCTCAACCGTGTCGTGTCCCTCATCCTGAAGCGCGTAGGCCTTGATTTTATTCACCAGGCCGATTCCGCGGCCTTCCTGCCGCATATAAACGATGACGCCCTTGCCTTCCTCTTCGATCATTTCCATCGCCCTGTGCAGCTGATCACCGCAGTCACAGCGGGCGGATGCAAAAATGTCGCCTGTGCAACATTCCGAATGCACGCGTACAAGCACCTCGTCAGTCTTTTTGATTTCACCTTTTACCAGCGCGATATGCTGCATGTCGTCAACATCGTTTTCATACACGATGACTTTAAAATCGCCGCCATAGAGAGTCGGCATATTCGCCTCGGCCATGCGCCGGATCAACGATTCATTCTGCATCCGGTAATCAATCAGATCGGCAATGGTCACGATTTTCAGATTGTGCTCACGGGCAAATATTTCCAAATCCGGCATCCGCGCCATTGTCCCGTCGTCCTTCATGACTTCGCAAATCACACCCGACGGGGTAAGTCCTGCCAGGCGGCACAAATCCACAGAGCCCTCCGTCTGCCCTGTTCGTACCAGAACACCTCCCTTGCGGGCCAGAATCGGAAACACATGTCCGGGACTTACAATATCATCCGGTTTTGCCGCCGGATTCACCGCAGTCAAAATCGTAGTGGCGCGGTCCGCCGCAGAAATGCCCGTGGTGACACCATGGCGTGCTTCAATGGAAACCGTAAAAGCTGTGCCAAAACGGGCCTGATTGTCTTTCACCATTAAATTGAGCCTCAGCCTCTCGGCAATTTCCTCGTTAATCGTCAAACAAATCAATCCGCGCCCCAGGCGCGCCATGAAATTAATTGATTCCGGGGTCACAAACTGAGCCGCCATGCACAGATCACCTTCGTTTTCCCGATCTTCATCATCCACGAGAATAATCATCTTCCCGTTGCGGATGTCTTCAATTGCATCTGAAATTTTACTGACTGCCATTTTCCCTACCTGCTTATTTAATAAAACCATGTTCAGCGAGAAAATCCTTATCGATTCCCCGCGGGGTTTGCAATAACTTTTCTACATACTTCCCCAGGATATCGGTTTCAATGTTCACCCACTCCCCTTCTTTTTTCCCGGTCAGCGTCGTGTTGACTGCGGTATGAGGAATGATATTAACATAAAACCGGCCTTTTTCAAACCTGTTCACCGTGAGACTGATCCCATCGACGGCAACCGATCCCTTTTCCACAATGAAACGCGACAGCGGCTCGGGTGATTCAACGGCAAAAATAATGGACCCGGACTTCTGTGTCCTGCTCATAATACGGCCAATCCCGTCCACGTGTCCCAGCACAAAATGACCGCCTAAAAACCCTCCGATGCGCAGGGATTTTTCCAGGTTGACCTGATGTCCCGCCTGAAGAAATTTGAGAGTTGTCCTGCTCAAAGATTCAGCAGACACGTCGGCAGTGAATGTTCTGGCTGTTTTCGAGGTCGCAGTCAGACAGGCGCCGTTCACCGCAATGCTGTCGCCTAAGGACACCTCATTCAGATCGATTGCGGTGTCCACTTCCAGCAGGGCATCCGCGCCTTTCATCGTCAGGCGGACAACTTTTCCCATTCCTTCGACAATGCCGGTAAACATAATTATTTCTTGCCCTTGCTCAAGAGGTCCTTTAATTCGGACATAAACTCCCCGACGTCGCGAAACTGCCTGTATACCGAGGCGAACCGGACATAGGCCACACCGTCTAGCACCTTGAGTTCAGCCATCACTTTTTCGCCAATCACCGAGGAAGGAATTTCCTCGCCCTGGTACTCCTGGCAGGCCGCTTCGACGTTCTCGACGATTTTATCCATGTCCTCCATGCTGATCGGCCGTTTTTCACAAGCCGTCATTACACCATTGCGGATTTTGATCCGGTCAAAAGGTTCGCGTCTGCCGTCCTTTTTCACCACCATCGGCAGGATATCTTCCACATATTCATAGGTGGTGAATCGTCTCGCACAACCCAGGCATTCCCGACGGCGGCGGATGGCCTTGCCATCCTTGCTGATACGGGAATCAATCACCTTGTTTTCAGCGTTACTGCAAAAAGGACATTTCATGATTGTGCCTGTCCGATCCTTTTATTCTTTATCCAACTGTTCAACACTGATGCCCGCTTCTCTCAGCATTTCAGCGGCCAGCCTGTCGCTGTATCCATCACGAATAACAATTCGTGTAATTCCCGCGTTAATGATCATTTTGGCACAGATCACACACGGATGATTGGTGCAGTATAAAGTGGAATCCTTCGTACTGACTCCATGCAAAGCAGCCTGAATGATGGCGTTCTGTTCCGCATGAAGACCGCGGCACAATTCATGGCGTTCGCCCGACGGCACATTAAGCTGTTCGCGAAGGCACCCGATATCCAGACAATGCTGTAGTTTGGAAGGAGCGCCATTGTATCCGGTGGCCAGAATCCTCCGGTCGCGCACCAGACCGGCGCCCACTGCGCGGCGAAGACAGGTGGCACGTTTTGAGACCAGTTCAACAATATCCAGAAAATAAGTGTCCCAGTCGGGACGGGAATGGGTTTTGACCGAAACATTCTGCGACGGCGCTTGTTTTTCCGCCATAGTCTTCTGCTTTCCGATGAGCCGTTCTCGCAGGCGCTCCGCTACGCTCCCATTTATCCTTTTATTCTAGAAGCATACAGAGGGAACCGGGAACAAAGTTTCTTGACTTCTTCGGCCACGGCCTGAATTTTCTGCTCATCATTGATATGATTGATCACATCGGCAATCAGCGAAGCGATGAGGCGCATTTCATTTTCCTTCATGCCACGGGTCGTGAGCGCGGGCGTACCGATTCGGATACCGCTGGTGATCATCGGCCCTTTCGTGTCAAAAGGAATTCCGTTTTTGTTAACGGTAATGGCCGCGCGGTCCAACGCCTCCTGCGCGTCCTTACCCGTCACGCCTTTGGGAGTCAGGTCAACCAGCATCAGGTGGTTGTCCGTCCCTCCCGATACCAGACGGAAACCGGAATTCTTCAATTCGTCCGCCATGGCTTTGGCATTTTTCACAATCTGCTGCTGATATTCCCTGAATTCAGGCTGCAGGGCTTCTTGCAGGGCCACGGCCTTCGCTGCAATGATGTGCATCAAAGGACCGCCCTGCATGCCGGGAAACACCCGGCTGTTGAGGATTTTAAGGTAGGGTTCCTTGCACATAATTAAACCGCCGCGCGGCCCCCGCAGGGTTTTGTGCGTCGTAGTCGTGACGTATTCGCAAACGGGAATTGGGGAAGGATGCAGTCCCACGGCCACCAGCCCGGCAATATGCGCGATATCCGCCATGATCACCGCCCCGACTTCGTCGGCCACGGCGCGGAACTTGTCAAAATCAATCGTTCTCGGATAGGCACTGGCTCCGACCACAATCATCTTCGGTTTGTTTTCCCTGGCAATCTGGGCCAGTTCGTCGTAGTCAATGGTTTCCGTGTCACGGTTTACACCATAGGGAACGATTTTGTAAAACTTGCCGGAAAAGTTTGCCGGGCTGCCGTGAGACAAATGGCCCCCATGCGACAGATTCATACCCAGGACTGTGTCGCCGGGAGAACAGGCGGCAAAATACACGGCCATATTAGCCTGTGTGCCGGAGTGCGGCTGTACATTGACTCCCTCCGCGCCGAAAAGTTTCTTGCAGCGCTCAATTGCCAGCGTTTCAGGGATATCCACATATTCGCAGCCGCCATAATAGCGTTTGCCGGGATACCCTTCGGCATATTTATTGGTCATAATACAGCCCTGGGCTTCCAGGACGGCTTCGCTGACAAAATTTTCCGAAGCGATGAGCTCCAGCTTTCCAGCCTGACGTTTGGTTTCCAGATCAATGGCATGAGCAACTTCCGGATCCACTTTATCTAAAAAAGACATCGAAAAAAAATCCTCCCTACAAAAAACACCTACGCGCAATATTTTTTAAAGATAACGACAGCGTTTACACCGCCAAACCCGAAACTGTTGGACATCGCCGTATTAATTTCTTTCTTACGGGCGACATTGGGCACAAAATCCAGGTCACATCCTTCATCCGGGTTTTCCAGATTGATGGTGGGCGGAATCATGCCTTCCTTAATCGCCTTGATGGAAAAAATCGCTTCCACGGCGCCCGTACCTCCAAGCATGTGTCCTGTCATTGATTTCGTCGAGCTGACCATCAACTTCCGGGCATGTTCACCAAAAAGATTTTTGATCGCCTGTACTTCGTAAAGATCATTAAGTGGTGTCGAAGTGCCATGTGCGTTGACATAGTCGATATCGGTCGTTTCCAGGCCTGCGTCTTTAATCGCCACCCGCATGCTGCGTCCCGCTCCTTCGTGTTCAGGCGGGGGAGCGGCAAGGTG
>MWDG01000107.1 GCA_002070455.1 Deltaproteobacteria bacterium ADurb.Bin151 | reverse complement strand
GCCATTGCTTCGCTGACTTTAATTTCTGTAAACTCCGGCAGAGATTCCGCCATTGTCAGCATTTTTGTAAGCAATTCTTTCTTTTTACCTTCCGACAAGTCGTCCTGCAGGGTCACGGCCATTGCCTCGGTGAAAAAACCGCTCCTGAGCCTGCGCAAACCCGACAAACAGGCCCCGCAACCCATCTCTTTGCCTGCATCAGAACAAATGGTCCGGACATAGGTACCTTTGGAGCAATCCGTCTCGAAGGTCACATAAGGATATGAAATGTCCAGCACTTCCAAACGATAAATTTCCACATCCCTTGCCGCCACATCCGGGAAGGTTCCCTCCCTCGCATATTGATACAGAGGCCGGCCTTTGTGCTTGAGCGCCGAAAAAGCGGGAGGAACCTGTTTTATCTTACCGACAAACCTCCCCAGTGTCATGCGAATTTCTTCTTCGGAAACTGTCCGGTCCGACTTTTTGATGACATCCCCTTCTATATCCTGGGTATTCGTTTCGATACCGAGAAGCATGGTCGCACGATAGGTTTTGTTTTCCGCTGTCAAAAACTGCGCCAGTTTTGTCGCCTCATCGAGGCAAACCGGCAACACACCGGTTGCCATAGGATCAAGCGTTCCGGTATGACCCGCCTTACGCGTTCCCAGAATCTTTTTCACTTTGCTCACGACATCATGAGAAGTCAGGCCCGCCGGTTTGTCAATCACCACAATACCGTTCATAAATGCCTATAAAGCCTTAACCGCTTCCATGACCCGCGATTGGATTTCTTCAATATCCCCTTCCATCCGGCATGCCGCCGCGTTGAGATGTCCACCGCCGCCGAACTTTCGGGCAATCGTCTCTACATTGACCCTGCCCTTGGAACGCAGACTCAGCTTATATTGTTTTTCACCCATCTGAGTATAAAGCATGGCAATGTCAATCCCTTTGACCGTCCGCGGGATATCGATGAACCCGTCGGTATGTTCCATCCTGGCGCCGGTATCCTGCAAATGCCGGTTCGTAACCACCATCGATGCGGTTTTGTTCTCCAGATCCAGCGTTAATGTTTGCAGAACGCGGGACAACAGAAGAAGTTTGGCCGGCGGATCGCTTTCATATATATTTTCGGAGATCCATTGCGGGTCCGCACCACCCTCTACCAGGTCACCTGCCGCCCAAAGTGTGTCCTGGTGAGTGCTGGAATAGCGGAATCCGCCTGTATCGGTCAAAATGGCCGCATACAGATTGGTACAGATATCTTTTGTCATCTTCACGCGCATTTCTCGCATCAAACGGTAAAGGAGTTCTCCCGTAGAGCTGGCTTTGGGATCCAAAATCCTCAATTGGCAGAATCCTCCGTTGGAAACATGGTGGTCGATGTTGATCAGCGTTTTGATTTTTACCACTTCCCCTGATATTTTTCCCACACGGTCGAGCTCGGAACAATCAAGAACAAAACCGACATCATAGGTTTCAATATCATCCAGTTCGTGAACAATATGGGCGGCGGCCGGCAAAAACCGGTAGTGGTCAGGCGTTGGATCCTGATTATAAATCACCGCTTCCTTTCCCAGATCCTTCAGCATCAGATAAAGCGCCAGTTCCGATCCCAGGGCATCTCCATCGAGCCGCACATGGGCCGTAATTAAAAATTTTCCCCCGGCAGAAATGGCTTCCTGAATTTCCTTAATCATGATTTTCTTCCTGTCTGGCGATCTCAGCCAGCAGCTTTTCAATATGGTTTCCGTAACCGAAGGACTTGTCGTGCACAAAAATGATTTCCGGCACAAAACGCAACTGTAGCCGGTGCCCCAGTTCCCGTCGTACAAAACCCCTGGCTTTACTCAATCCGGCCTGAACATCCTCGTTTAATTCGTCTTTGCCCATTTCAACAAAATAAATCCTGGCATTACGCAGATCATCCGTGACTTTAACGCCTGTGATCGTCACCGAGTGCAGGCGCGGATCCTTGACAACCTTCAGCAGAATGTCTGACATTTCCGCCATAATCAGTTCACCAACTCTGTCCGCTCTTCTAAAGTTCATCGTACTTGCCTGCTGTCGGGTCTGCCGTTTCAAGAAAATCTGAAACCACCATGATTTCTGTTTTCGAGTTTAATACTTCTGCAACATTCAAATCACCGATAAACCGGAGCAGGTGATCGATTTTACCGCTGATATAACGGGATTCGTTGCCGGTGAGAGCAAATCCGATCTGGGCGAAACGATGATTGTCCAGATCGCCGACCTGGGCAATGGAAATGTTAAACTCATTTTGCGCGCGTTTTAAGATCTTATTTAAAACACTCCTTTTTTCCTTTAAAGAACCGGACTCCGGAATCCGCAGCCGAATGATGCCGTAGCCAACGACCATGATGATCTTTTCTCGTCTTTATAATTTTCTGTTCAGGGTCTCAATGACATAGGATTCAATCACATCGCCCACATGGATGTCGTTATAGCCTTCGATGCCGATGCCGCAGTCAAAACCGGCCAGCACCTCTCTCGCATCATCCTTAAAACGTTTCAGAGAAAGGATCTTGCCGTCAAAAATAGACACGCTGTCCCGAACCAGTTTAATGCCCGCTGTACGCGTTACTTTGCCATCCGTCACATGGCATCCTGCGATAATGCCGATCTTGGGCACACGGAAAAGTTCGCGAACTTCAGCCCGGCCCTGAACAACCTCTTTGTACTCAGGTTCCAGAAGGCCTTCCATGGCCGCGCGAACATCGGCAATGACATTGTAAATGATATCATACAGTTTGATTTCCACACCTTCCTGCTCGGCAAGTTCACTCACCCTGGCATCCGGCCTGACATTAAAACCGATAATAATCGCGTTGGATGCTGAAGCCAGCATGATGTCCGTTTCGCTGATCGCTCCCGTGGAACTGTGAATAGCCTTGAGCTGAACATCTTCGGTGGAAAGCTTATTCAGGGCATCCGAAATCGCTTCAATAGAACCCTGAACATCTGCTTTGATAATGACATTTAAATCTTTCACACCCTCTTTGATCTTCTGATACAATTGCTCCAGGGTGATTTTGGAGGAAGCGGACAGTTCTTTCTCCCGTGCTTTCCTCATCCAGTAATCGGAAATATTCCGTGCCTTCTTTTCATCCTCCACACAGACAAATTCCGCACCCGTCTGGGGCACACTGGAAAATCCAATAACCTCCACGGGCATGGCGGGACCCGCTTCCTTCACACGACGTCCCTGATCATTGACCATCGCCCGGACACGCCCCGATTCGGTTTTGGAAACAAAGGCGTCTCCTTCTTTCAGCGTTCCCTGTTGAATCAGAACGGTAGCCACCGGTCCCCGGCCACGGTCCAGTTTTGCCTCGATGATGATGCCACGCGCGGGCAAATCAGGATCCGCCTTGAGTTCCATAACGTCGGCCTGCAGAAGAATCAGCTCCAGCAGCTCTTCAATGCCGGTTTTTTTCTTGGCGGACACTTCACAGAAAATCGTATCGCCGCCCCACTGCTCCGATAAAAGCCCGTGTTCGGTGAGCGACTGCTTGATTTTTTCGGGATCAGCGCCCGGCTTGTCAATTTTATTAATTGCCACAATGATCGGCACACCGGCCACCTTGGAGTGATTGATGGCTTCAATCGTTTGATCCATCACCCCGTCATCCGCTGCCACCACCAGAACCACAATATCCGTAACCTGGGCACCGCGCGCCCGCATGGCGGTAAAGGCTTCGTGGCCGGGTGTGTCCAGGAAAACAATGTCGCGGCCATTGATATGGACATGATAGGCGCCTATGGCCTGCGTAATCCCGCCTGCTTCGCCGTCAATAACATTGGTCTGGCGGATCGCGTCCAGCAGAGATGTTTTCCCATGATCAACATGACCCATGATGGTGACAATCGGCGCGCGTGGCTTGAGATTTTCCGGTTCCGTCTGCGATTTCAGCATGGTATCTTCAAATTCAATCTCCGCTTTTTCCACCTGAAAACTGAATTCTGAGGCCACCAGCAAGGCAATATCAAAATCAATCGCCTGATTGATCGTGGCCATGACGCCCATTGCAATGAGCTTATTGATCACTTCACCAACCTTCACACCCATTCTTTTGGCCAGTTCACCTGTCGTAATCGTCTCACCCACACGAATTCGCCGCTTGATCGCTTTCGGCACAGTAATTTCGGTTTTCTTCATCCTGATCGGCACGGCCTTTTTCTCTTCGCGCCATTTGCTGAATGTCACTTCCCGATCATCATCAATGATTTTGGCTTTTTTGTCGATTTTCCTTTCCAGTATTTTACGGCGCGGGACCTCTTTTTCCTCTTCAATAAAAACTTCCACCGGCCCCTTGCCTTTTTTCTTGGGTTTTTCAAATTCCCTTTTAATGATTTTTTCAGGCGGCGGCACAATGACTTTTTCACCGGGCTTCTGGGGAACTTTTGCCGGAGTTTCTTTTTTCTCTTCGGGTTTGACGATTTTATGCCTGGACATCATCGGCGGCCGCACGGGGATAATCACCGGCGGCTTTTTGGGGGCTTCCGGAATCTTTTCAGGCATCGGCTGATCCGGTTTTATTTCCGCAACCGGTTTTGCAGCCAGCTCTTCCTTTGTCACTTCCCCAACAGGGACAGCCGGTTGCGTGGTCGTCACTTCTTCTTTTGTCTTTTCCGACACGGGTATTTCCGCCGTTTCTGAAACCGTCTCTTTTTTCACAGCGGCGGGTGTGGCGGTTTTTCCTTCAGCGGGTTCTTCTTTTGTCTCAACGGGAGCTTCAACCGAAGCCGGCTCAACCGGGGTACGAACCGTACGGCGGCGAATAACCGTCGTTTTTATTCTTTCCTCCACAATCTGACGCGGAGACGTGGTCTGCAAGTCAACCCTGACTCTTTCGACCTCGCTCTCTTCCAAACTACTGGCATGGGACTTGACCGTAATACCCAACCTTTCCAGATGGGCAATCAGGTCTTTGTTTTCCAGGCCAAGCTCTTTGGCCAACTCGTGCACTCGCTTTTTCGCCATCCCCGAAACTCCCTCAAATTAAATACTGGGTCCGTGAAATCAATTACTCTTTTTTATTGTTGTTCGTTTCCTCTTCGATCAGCCTGATGGCTTCCGCAATCCATTCTGTGCTGGTTTTTTCTCCCACACCGGGAATCTCAGAAAGCGCTTCCGGTTCCATAGCAGCCAGCATCGCGATGCTCTTGATGCCCTGTGCAAAGAGCTTTTCGGCCATTGCCGGCCCGATGCCGGGAATTTTGGTCAATGCTTTCTGGCCGTCCTCTTCCTTTTCGGCTGCCATGGTCTCGCTCTTCACATCGATTTTCCAGCCGGTCAGCTTGACGGCAAGGCGAACGTTCTGGCCGTTCTTGCCGATGGCAAGCGATAACTGGTCGTCGGGAACAATCACCGTCATCGCCCGGTTTTCCTCATCAACAAACACGCGGTTCACCTTGGCGGGAGACAGGGCGCTTGAAACATACTTTGCCGAATCCTCCGTGTAGGGAATGATATCAATTTTTTCTCCCCGCAGTTCCTGCACAACACTTTGTACCCGGCTCCCGCGCATTCCCACACAGGCGCCCACCGGATCAATATCCTTGTCTTTGGCCTTCACGGCAATCTTGCCGCGCTTTCCAGGCTCGCGGGCCACGCTGACAATATCAATGAGGCCTTCAGAAATTTCCGGCACTTCCACTTCAAAGAGCGCCTTGAGAAATGCGGGATGCGTCCGCGACAGAATAATTTGCGCACCTTTCGCGTTCTTCTTGACTTCAAAAAGATAGGACCGGATGCGTTCGCCGCGTTTATAGGTTTCGCGGTGAATCTGTTCTGCGGGGGGTACCACACCTTCAGCCCGTCCCAGGTTCACTATAATATTGCCGCTCTCAAACCGCTGGACGAAACCGTTAATCAGCTCACCCTTACGGTCTTTATATTCGTCGTAGATGTTGTCCCGTTCAGCGTCTTTGACCCGCTGTATAATGATTTGTTTGGCCATCTGGACGGCAATCCGGCCAAATGAACTCGTTTCGATTTTCATACCGAGAGAATCGCCAGGCTCCGCTCCCTCATCAAGGGTTTTTCTTGCATCCTCTTTGGAAATTTGTGTTTCGGGATCGAGCACTTTATCAACAACCGTTTTAAACTGGAAAACTTCAATTTCTCCGGCTTCGTCATTGTAGTGGGCTTCAATATCCACATTCTGCCCCAGTTTTTTTCGCGCCGCCGTCATCATGGCGGCCTCGAGAGCTTCTGTAATAATGAGTTTGTCAATACCCCTATCCTTACCCATCTGCTCTATCAGACGTTTAAGCTCTTGAAACATTTACAAATTCCTCCATTTTTCTCCCGGGCTGCTTCGACTTCCAGCCTGTTCGAATTGATTATTGCTCCGCAGGCCTCGCTGTTTCATCAACCAGGTTGGCTTTAACGATTTCTTCTTTCGGAATGCTGAATATCTTCCCCGCCGATTCAATCCGCACCACTCTCCTGCCGTTTTCTTCGATATAATCCAGCAGTGTGCCCTGAAATTTCTTCACGCCGTCAATCTTTATTCGGGTTTTGATTTTTAATGTGGCCCCCTTAAACCGCTCAAAATCAATGTCACGCGAAATAGGACGGTCAAGCCCCGGTGATGAAACTTCCAGCGTATAGGGTCCGCGGGACAGATCATGGACATCCAGGACATCTCCCAGTTGATTACTGACCGTTGTGCAATCGTCGAGCGATACTCCGTCTTCCTTATCCAGAAAAAGCCGAAAGACCCATCGTGAATGCATTTTCAGACACTCAACATGGATCAGCTGCATTCCTTCAGAGACCGCAATCGGTTCCGCCAGTTGCCATATTTTGTCTTTCAAATCATCGTACATATCAATCGCTTCAGAAAATAAAAAAGTGGGCACGGGCCCACTTCAGCAAACAACTTTCAGTAATGGTTGGAAATATGCCTACCACATACCCACTGGCAATGCAAGTGTTATTTCCCGCCCAAAAGGGCTTGCCGGAAGGCTGAAATTGGAGCGGGCGACCGGGCTCGAACCGGCGACGTCCAGCTTGGGAAGCTGACATTCTACCGCTGAATTACGCCCGC